>NZ_JBQDKB010000038.1:0-33867 GCF_052094685.1 Marinobacter sp. | reverse complement strand
TCCTACCTCTACCTGCTGGTCCAAAGTGCTGCACTTATTCTATGAGTCCAAGTTTTTACGCTGGCAGGATGTTTGGATGGTTCCGGTTCGTCAGGCAGTGACGCAACGACGAGCAACCCGGAAGTTGCACCACCACTAGTGGAAGCACAAGCTACCCGTTTTCGGGTTTTACCTTATCTGCAAAACCCATCTGCAACTGGCACAACGATTACCTGGTTTACTGACACTGATGTGCCTGGCAGCGTTGAAGTGGAGGGAATCGGCTCATTTGATTCTCAGCCAATATTGGCCGAGCACCTAAGTTATGGTGCGTCTGAAGTAGACTACATCCATAGCGATACAAACTACGGTAACATCCACTCGGATGTGGCTGCCGACATGCCACCGACTCTGGTTTATAAACACAGTGTGCGCTTGAACAAACTTACGCCTGCAACGGCTTACCCATACGCGGTTATTCAACCCGGGGCTGGCGCCGAGTTCACTTCAGAATTCAAAACGGCCTCAACAACGGGCAGCCGCGCACCGGTTCGCTTCATTGCCATGTCTGATATGGAAACTGAACCCGAGTCCACCCAAAAAACGGTTCGCTGGACCGCTATGGAACTCACGAACGATGGCGGCAAGCTGGGTACAGATCCTTCGACGTACACCCGACAGTACCCAGTTGACCAGACCACGGGTTTCAAAGCCAACATTCAATACGCAACAGAGCGTAACCCCGACTTCTGGGTAATCGCCGGCGATCTGGTTGAAAAGGGCGGGCGACAGCTGGATTGGGATGAGTTTTGGCGTCATGCCTCAGGAGAATGGAGCACGCTGGCCTCTACAACTCCGATTTTTCCAGCGGTCGGTAATCATGAAAACTACTGGCACCCGGAAAGTCCTGGCTACAATGCAGCAGCATCCATGCTGTCCTATGACAAATGGAATACCTATTGGGACTTGCCAAGAAATTTCGGCACCGACGAGCGCTATGAAAAGCGTTACTATCGGGCTGATTACGGTCCGGTGACGCTAATCACGTTGGACTCATCAAACGGTGACGACAGCGACCCCTCAAAAGATACTAACCTGATGATTAACGGGACGGAATCCAGAATTCCGGATTTTAATCAGGGTAGTGAGCAGTGGAATTGGGCAGTGCGGGAACTTGCCAACGCTCAGGCGACGGGGCAAATCATCTTTGTGCAATTTCACCATACCGCTTTCGGCACTGGCGTTCACAGCATGCCCCCTGGCTCAGCTGGCATCACCAATGGCGAAGACAGTCAGTCTGGCATGCCTATGCGGATCTACCGTGATCTTTTCGAACGTTACGGCGTAACCGCGGTGCTTTCAGGGCACGACGAGTTGCTCGAGTACGTCGAAATGAACGGCGTGCACTACTGGGATGTTGGATTTGCTGGCGACGGTCTGCGTGGCCCGGGCTACCCACCAACCACCACCTACGTTCCTTTCGATCTGCTACCACCCGAGGCCCAAGAAACGCACTGGAGTGCTCACGGCGATGCTCCTGAAATATGGAGCGGGAACCAACTCATCGACGGTGGCAAGCACTATGGCTTTGTTGAAGTGGATGTGCGCCCGATGGGTGATTACGACTACGAGGTAGTGATGACCCCACGTTATGCCTTTCCACTGATGAACGAAGCAGGAGAGGTTACCGGCGAGTTTGACTATCGACAATACAGCAACGTGGTGAGTGTGACGGTTAAGCGTTGATAATCCATGTTGGAACATCTGTGCCCTAAATCAGTGAGCAAGATAGTTCAGGACTGACTGGGATGGAGGGCATGGATGAACTACCATAGATTTTACTGAATTCGCCCTCATTATTCTTGAGTAAACTGTCGTGACGTTTCTGAATTTATCCCTGTTATCTGCCTTTATTCCGACCTTCTTTGTCGTGTCGATCACGCCGGGCATGTGTATGACCCTGTCGCTGTCGCTGGGTATTACCGTTGGTGTGCGACGCGCGATGTGGATGATGGCAGGGGAGTTGGTAGGGGTAGGAATTGTGGCGGCCACGTCCGCCGTGGGCGTAGCGACGTTTATGCTGCAATACCCAGCCGCATTTGACCTATTCAAATATGCCGGTGGCGCTTACCTGGCCTGGCTCGGCATTCAGATGTGGCGCTCACGCGGCAAAATGGCAATGCCTGAAACGAATGCAGAGCCGATTACTTCATCACGTTGGGAATTGGCGGCTCAGGGGTTTGTTACCGCAATAGCTAACCCTAAGGGTTGGGCGTTTTTTGTCGTGCTACTACCACCGTTTATTGACAGTGCTTTGCCGATGACACCCCAGTTGATGGCCTTGGTGCTGATTATTCTCACTCTGGAGTTTTTGTGTCTGCAGCTGTACGCCCATGGCGGGCGAACACTGCGCAGACTGCTTAGCAAAGGCGGGAGTGTTCGTTTGGCCAATCGAGTTTCTGGCAGTTTGATGGTGCTGGTGGGTGTGTGGTTAGCGTTTGGCTAGCCAATTCTCAACCTACATACCGTGTAAGAAACTCCCTGACAACACCGTTCACAATATCCGGCTTTTCCTTATGTGGAACATGCCCACAGCCTTGCACCAGCTCCATTACACAAGGGCCCTTGGGTAGCGATGTGTAACGTTCAGGATGCGCCGTTGAGCCAAATTCATCGTCCTCACCATGAATAGCCAAGACGGGGCAGGTCACGCGAGGCAATATTTCGTTCAACGTCCAGTGCTGGAATTCGTCTGAAACCCACGTATCAACCCACGCACGCAGAACCCACTGCGCTTTCTCGCCGTGGTATTTTTTTAGCCGGTTGATCTGGCCATCTTGGGCGAAGACCGCTTCCGCATCACGAATGCCTTTGACGGTGCGATCTTCAACAAACGCTTGAGCTGCTTCCGTAATAAGTGCCACGCATTGTTTTGGGAAGGCCGCCGCACATACCGCCGCCATGGCACCACCCACGCTGTGTCCAAACGCAATAAAATCTTCAATCTCAAGCTCGCTGCGTACTGCAGCGAACGCGCCGGCTGCTTCATTAATGATGAAGTCGGCTTCCAGAGTATCTGTGCGAGCATAAGAGCGCCCGAACCCCGGCCGATCGTAAGCAATAACTTGACGGCCGAGAGTAAGCGCCAGTATTTCTGGAAAATCACGCCACAGTTCAACGCTTCCCAGCGAGTCATGAAAGAGAACGATAGGTGCAGTACTCGGTGAGTTGGTATCAGCAGGTGGCGCCCAGATCTTCACATAGAGGTTGCCAACATAGGTCCAAACGTAGCGTTCACTTGTTGATATCGAAGGCATAGGTAATACTCCGGTGCGGATCAGAGAATAAGGGGGCTTAAAGGCCCTCGATGTAGGCAACCATCCTCTTGCGCAACACCTCATCTGGTAGCGCACCCATGGCGCCGCCCATGTTGTCGATCATGTGAAGGGCCTTGCTGGTAGCGGGCGTGGTGGCAGTTACAACCGGGTGCGAGAGAACGAACTTCAGGAAGAACTGAGCCCAGGATTGTGTGTCGAATTCTGCAGCCCAATCCGGCAGCTCTTTGCCTTTTACTCGATCCCACAGGCGGGTGCGCCCGAACGGCGCGTAGACTAGAACCGCAATCCCTTTGTCTCTGGCCATGGGCAAGATGCGCTCCTCCATCGTAAGGTTGTCCACGGCATAGTCAATGCCGATGAAATCAATGGGCTCGCGTTTCATGACTTTTTCCAGCCCATCGTATTGGCGTGAAAAGGTGGTGGTCACCCCGATATAGCGTACCCGTTTCTCTTCCCGAAGCTCCTTTAACAAGCCCAACTGGTTGGGAATATCTGCCATGTTGTGAACCTGAATAAGGTCAATGGGCTTCTTCCCAATTCGCTCGAAAGACCTCTCCAGTTGTGCTCGTGCCTCATCCAGGTCGGCAGTGCCGCCGCGACCAGCCACATTCAGTTTGGTGGCCCAAAACAACTTGTCGACGATCTCCAATTCATTGGCGATCTGGCCGGCCACTTTTTCAGATGCCCCGTAGCCCGGGGCTGTATCAAATACCGAGCCTCCCTCCTTGACCAAGGCAGCAAAGACCTCTCTCAGAGCATCTAAATCCTCGCTTCTGGCGGTGCTTGAGAAAGTAGCGGAACTGCCCAGACCTACGCCAGGTAGTCGCTCACCGCTGGAAGGTATAGTGCGGGTGATCAGTTCCAATGGACGGTCTTGGGCCCATAGCAATGAGGGCCGCATGGCCAGACCAACTCCGGCCGCCATGGCGAGTTTGAGATAAGTTCGACGGGATATCATGGCAGGGTGCTCCTTTTGTTCGACGACGTGTTTTGATCGGGAGACAGCGAAACACCCGGCTCTGCGTTGGTAATCTTGTACACGGTCAGCGCCTTCTGTTTCTGGGTTCGGCCCAGCCAGAGGCCCAGCGCGGCCCACATGAGGGCGAGGGGCACTGCAACGCTGGCGATTGCAGCCAACCCCATTCCCAACCGGGCGAGCAGGCCTTCGGTCTGGGCCCCCGCCACATCACCGGCCCGATACACAAAGGTATCGATAAACGCCTTGGCTTTGTACTTTTCCTCGCGGCTGGCAACGGTGTACAGGGTTTCCCGCGCGGGGCGCATTAATGCACGTTGAACGGCCCTGAAGCTGGCCTCCAGCACCACCAGGGCCGCAAAAGAACCCACGATCGCAAGTCCGATGAAGCCCAGTACCGCGGTTAGCGGTAGTAGCGTAAGGGTCATCGCAACCCCAAGCCGTTTCATTACGTGGCCTGCCACCAGCGCCTGCATGGCCAGTGTGGCCAATTGGGTGATCAGGTCGATCCACGCAAACAGGGTAGTGCGCTGGTCGGTGCCATCTTCCATGGCCGCAACCATGTGCAGGCGGGTGAAATAGATGAATGTGGCCATAATCGCAAGAATTAACACATAGGCGGCAATGCCCGCCAAATAGCGGGAGTGGAACACCGCCCGCACCCCTTCCCAGGCGCTGCCGCCAATGCGCTCATGCTCGTCCACCGGTAGTGGATCTTCCGGAGTTTTCCGTTCGGAAGCCGTACGGGGTTGCTGGGCTGTAAGAACCAAAGCAGCAACCAGCGCGAGCATAAGAAAACCCATAGCCACCAGGAGCAGGGCTGGGGTACCCAGGGGTTCGGCCAGGCGACCCGCCAACCAAGGCCCAAAAATCGCCCCCAGGGTGCCTCCCACAGCAATCAGCCCAAAGAACCGCTTTCCCTGCTCAAGAGAGAAACGATCTGCCATCAGCGCCCAGAACACCATGGTCACAAACAAATTGAATACGCTGAACCACACGTAGAACACCTGCCCGGTGGTTATCCCGATCACATCCGGCGCCATTGTCATCAGGCTGTAGAACACCAGCAGACTGGCACTGAAGAACAGGTAAGTGGCGGAGATGAACAAACGCCGAGGCAGCCTGCTGACCAGCCAGCCGAACACCGGGTTTACGGCCAGGGTTACCACTGCCGTGCCAATAAAAAGCCAGCGCACGGTGTCGATGCCTCCCTGAATCCCCAGTGATTCCCGGGCAGGCCGTAACACCATCAATGCCGTCAGCACACAGAAAAAGTAGAGCACCGCCAGAACTACCGGCAGGATCTCGTGCTGGCGCAAATTGAAGGCGCTCTGGAACGGATGGCCCATGGAAAGATTCCTCATAGCCCTGAGCCGACGGGTATTACAAGTAATGGTGCAAGCTCGGGATTACATCTAACCAATGTAGTACAAATAAACTGGCCATGCCCCAGTCAAAGCCAGCGACGAACCCGCTGCTCGTAGTCTCGGAAAGTATTCCCAAACAGATCTCGCAACCAATCGTAGGTTTGCCAGGCACCAAGCCATTCGGCAATCCATGCTGCTTGAAACCGGACTGCTGACGACGGGTGCGATTCCCGTCAGGCCTCCAGCTAATTGGTTCTCTACATTTCGAAATTCGGATGAGTCAGATGTTGAGTTGAGCCTGGACCTTTAGTAAAGGTCCAGGCTCAACTTTTGCTCAGGATGGTTCGCGGGTAACATTAGCTTTCGGGTAATTTTGCGGGAAGAGCTCGCGCCTAGCGGCTTCGTCACGCTCTGTCTTGAAATCAATGTCCTTGCCCATTTCCCGAGCACGTGCCACGGCGGGACGGTTGTTAATACTGTCGAACCAGCGCTGCAGGTTAGGGTAGTTCGCCATCATTTCCTCACCTAAAATAAACGCGCCCTTGTCGACCCAGCCCCAAGCTGAGATATCAGCAATGCTGAAGCTGTCGCCAACGAAGTACTGACGATTTTCCAGATGTTTATCCAGCACCTCGTAATGGCGCTGTGTTTCGCGTTCGTAGCGATTAATCGCATAAGGGAGTTTTTCTGGTGCCATATACTTGAAATGAACCGCCTGGCCGGAATAGGGGCCGACGCCGCTGGCGATGAACATCATCCACGACAGCAACTCGCCGCGTTGCTCGGGGGCGCTTGCCAGTTGGCCGGTCTTTTCGGCCAGATAAAGCAAAATGGCGGTGGAATCGAATACCCGCACGCCGTTATCGTCAATCGCTGGCACTTTGCCGTTGGGGTTAATGCTGCGAAAGGCAGGTAAATGCTGTTCGCCTTTCAGTGTATCAACCGGTACCAGTTCATAAGGTAAGCCGGCTTCTTCCAGATAAAGTGCAATCTTTAACGGGTTAGGGGTAGGGTGAAAAAATAACTTGATCATGAGCACGCTCCAGCAGTGTTTTGAATGATCATTCAAACACTTCTTGAATGATCATTCAAGTTGAGTTTGAGCCCTTATTGAGGGTTGGCAGACAAGCGTGAAAAATTCCCAAAAAATAGCCGTAAGCAACTGAAATTAATAACTTATGACACCTTTTTCCAAGATGTTTGATCAATTTCCGAGTGTCAGGCAATAGCTCATCGTACCGAGCAGGTTGGCCGGACGGTATCAGTTGGCAGAGTGTCTCGGATTGTTTACCCTGAAAAAGTAAAGCGGTGTAGCCGGTGCGCACCGGCGATGCTCAGGGTCAGCTGTGCTGGAGCCGGACGTCAGGTTGGAGGGCCGGGTAACGTCTCTCTGCCGGCGAGCGTGGAAGTGCTCAAGAGATTATGGGCCTGTACCGTTGACCAAGCCACCAGCGAGCTATTCCACAGTGAGTTCAAAACTGACCTGGACCTGGAGCGTTTACCTTCCAGCAAGTTCGACACCAACAACTTGGTGATGGCCTTCGGGCCTGAGGCTCATCGGGCTGGATGCGGCGGTGCGCCACCCGGTCAAACTTCGCTGTTGTTGACAACCGTGAGGCAGGAACAGATGGCTATGGCCTGCGGCCTGGTTTTAAAACGCCCAAATGCGACGAACCCCGGAAAAGCCTGGGTTCGTCAGCAGTCTGAAGCCCGCTGAAGCGGGCTCGTCCTACGGTAATTCGCCTTCTAAAGGCCTCCTGACATCTTTAGCATATTCCTGCTTTATCGCACCGAATTTAGCAAAATTCGCCTTAGCTTCATTCAGGCTTATTCTATTTGCACCGCCATCATAATCAGGCTCTTCATTCTGGACACCATCATCTTCCCAGTAACATACGGGGCAGATTTCATAAGTTCCATCTGGCTCTTCGTCAAAGGTTAAGTACCCACAACAATGGCAAGGATAACTCATAAAATTCCCCTCTACTGCTTGTTCCAATAATCCTTACCACCTTTGGGCCTTAACATGGTACGCGGCTGGGGTCACTTAGTTCTTTTGCAACATCAGACCTCTCGGCGTTTAAAAACTATCACCGATTTCGAAAAATCTGGATAAACCAACTCTCCCCTGTTGATCGATATTTTTATCTCGTATTCAATCGATTTCTCTTGCAGTGCCTCGAACTCAGATCTTAAATCTTCTATTTCATCAAAATCTTCTTCGTTTTCCGCTTCAAGTATTATGTTAATCTTCACGATATTTTCAATACCAACCCATACCATTCTAAAGTTTGGAGAAATCACTCCGATCAAAGCCTGAACTAACACAAGCGCTTGATATTGAAGCTCCGTCATAGTTCTATTATTCACTTCTATGGTCTCCAATTCGGATTCATTGGTACGACACTAGGGCTTTTCGACCCCTTGATCATAAATACATTTGTGGGTTGATTAGTATAACCCGCAGCTGTATTGATATTCGTACCAGTGACCTTTCTGTATTTAACGACCGGAAAACCTTGCTTGGTTTTACCTATAATCTTTGCAACACCTGACCGATATGCATCAAGTACATGCTGGGCATCATCAACACTATTAAGCACGCCTCCGCCCCGATAGTTTTTGTTGTTTTTAATATGACGCAATTGTTTTTGACTAACTTTGGCGGCAACCTCTGGAAAGTCTTTAACTCCCCACTTTGTAACATTCGCACCCTTCAACCCCATTTTCAACAGAGAACGTGCACCTCCAACAACCAGCTTTGCTGCACCTCCCGCAGCGTGCAGACCCATCGCCGTTTGCGCGCCAACATTGCCAACCTGGCCTGCTATCATCGCGTGCTTAGTACTCATATCCCGGCGGTTCATATGAAAGCTGAAGAATAAATCGCCGCCAACGTCAGTATTAGTATAGGGGTTATTGCCAGAATACGAGTAACGGTTGAACGAATGAATATTCGTTTCATGCCATTTGACAGGGTCAATCCCCGTAAACCGCCCGATGGAGGACGTATACCAACGCGCCTTGTGATCAGCTAGGCCGGTCTCTTCATCCAGCCAGTTGCCCGTGTAACCACGCTCGTCGGTATTCGTTGTAAGCTTGAATCCCCATGGGTCATAGGCCTGCTGCCATACCACGGCTCCGGTACTGTCAGTTGCCGCAATGGGCGAGCCCAGATGATCGTTGTGGTAGTAAGTCACCACCTCAGCGGCGCTGAGGGGCAAGGCGGTGAAGATGAGCACGGCCAGCGTGGCCAGCGTGTTCCAGATAGCGCGTGTCATAGTCATGTCCTCCCTAACCGTTATTGGCCAACCACAGTGGTGTCATCCACCGCCTTGGCGGCGGTTTTCGAATCCACGTAGATGTATTCCTTGAAGCCGCCTGCTGGCTCGTATTCACCCAGCAGATCGCCCATCAGGCTGTACAGCAAGTGGGTAGTGTCGTAGTCCTGCTTTGTATTGTCGCGCCTATCAGTCCGCGATCTTTCTGTTGTCGACCACCATAGAGCACATGATTAGTTGAGATCTTCACGGACCCCGGCAGGGCGAGCTCCGTCTTAATCGATGTAATCTTCAAACTCCCATTTCCCTATTCGCGATACCTTTTCCGCAACCTCAATCCAGTTCTCCCCAGTACATTCCCGTAAAAAATTTTGGATAGTGTCAGCAATCTTTTGATAGTTGTATTCTCGAACGATTAAATGATGGCGACCGATTACTACCTCATTCATCCCATAGGTTTCCTCTAACCATTTTGGTGTACATACCTCGACATCGAAGGACTCCTCTCCGTCCACTCCTTCTGGCCCCACCATAACCTGTAAGAGAAACCCAAATTTTTCTGGAACTTCCGGCTGGTAGAGCTTGAGATCGTGAATATCAGGGCTGTGAAGCCGCTTTAATTCTGCGTTCATCAATTAATCCGTAATATCAAGATGGCCATTCGACTGCCAACGATTTGACTGCTGACCTGGAACTCTCTGCTCAAAGTTTGCCTGGGTTCTATCCAGTCTCGGCTTGTAACTGGGCGGCCTGTACTGCCTCAAACCATCTTTACTAACCAAGGTTTTGCCATCACTGGCCACTTTATAGCCGTCTCCAACCCAAGCTTTACCAAGTTTGTTGGCCTCGGTTTTAGTTGCCGAACCAAGACCAAAGTTACCTTTTCCCCTAGCTGCATCGCGTAGTATCCCAACCTCTTTGCCAAGAGACTTGGCCAATCTCCCACTTTTTATCAAGGCTCCTGCAACCGCACCAATTGGGACAAATGTTTCGGCATCCTGGTACAGAGAACGCGCAAAACCAGCACCCTCACCATCATAACCGTCAGCCAAGGCGCCAAGCACTCTATCTCCATTGAATCCCTTCCCCTGCAGAGCATTGTAGGACTCAACGATCACGCCACCCACGAAAGTAACCGCATTGCGACCATCCCGATCCACATAGGCGTAGGGATTGTTGCTGGCGTAAGCGTACCGATTGAAGCTGTGAATGTTCGATTCTTGCCATTTGACAGGGTCAATGCCCGTAAACCTTCCAATAGAGGACGTGTACCAACGTGCTTTGTGGTCAGCCAGGCCGGTTTCCTCATCCAGCCAATTACCGGTGTAACCACGCTCGTCGGTATTCGCCGTGAGCTTGAACCCCCAGGGATCATAGGCCTGCTGCCATACCACGGCTCCGGTACTGTCAGTTGCCGCAATGGGCGAGCCCAGATGATCGTTGTGGTAGTAGGTCACCACCTCAGCGGCGCTGAGAGGTAAGGCGGTGAAGATGAGCACGGCCAGGGTGGCCAGCGTGTTCCAAATAGTGCGTGTCATAGTCATGTCGTCCTTAACGGTTACTGGCCAACCACAGTGGTGTCGTCCACCGCCTTGGCGGCGGTTTTCGAATCCACGTAGACGTACTCCTTGAACCCGCCTGACTGATCGTGTTCACCCAGCAGGCCGTAGAGCACGTGGCTGGCATCCATAGATGTACTCCGGCTGATGCGAGTCAGTGATTGACGATACATATCAGAAATCACGACTCTATAACATTAATTTTTAAATACTGGGTAGATTAGAGAAATAGTAAAATGGTCCCTCTTCCGAAAACTCGACGTCACAAAGCTTCATAGATTTTAGCTGACAGGGATCAAGCACTATGCAATCTCTCGAGTCATATATTTTCTGTGATTTTATAAAAAAAATGTCCTTTGTCCCTTGAAGAAAGTTCACTTCTTTCTGGATTAAAAAAAATGCTTCCTCTCTGCTAATTTTCAGTGAGTTGGCGATATCATTTATAACTTCCCAAATGCCACTCTGTTCTTTAGATCCAATGTAAATAGCTTCTTGTGCTTCATTCATAAATCGGGATTCCCCTTAAGAGGAATTCGAACAGTTTCATTGCCCCGGGTAGTTTTTATATATGGTCCGCCATGTAAATTTTTACCCCCGGAGTATCCATTATTGAGCTGAAAACTATTACCTTTGCCATCAAAATAGCGGATACCGTTGCCGTCTTTTAAAGGCCTTTTAGTCCAGCCAGATTGGAGGTACTTCGCATCAGCCATCTTCTCAATATCTTTAAGTTTTGCGCCCCGGAGACTTGAAAGGTCATCAAGAGAGCGAGCTTTGCCGCCTATGGCAGCGAGCTTTGTAAGTCTGGCGCCCTTGAACAATCCTCCCGCTACAGCACCTGCGGGAATGAAGGATAAGGCATCTTGTGTTGCAGCCTTTACAAAACCCTCGCCTTCCCCGTTATACCCATCGGCCAAGGCACCAAGAACTCTGGATCCGTTGAAACCTTTACCCCTGATAGCGTTGGCAGACTCAACAATCAATCCACCGAACGCTGCAACAGCATTGCGCCCATCTCGGTCAACGTAGGCATAAGGGTTATTGCTGGCGTAGGCATACCGGTTGAAGCTGTGAATATTGGATTCTTGCCATTTAACAGGATCAATCCCCGTGAAACGCCCGATGGAGGATGTGTACCAACGTGCCTTGTGGTCAGCCAGGCCGGTCTCTTCATCCAGCCAATTACCGGTGTAACCACGCTCGTCGGTATTCGCCGTGAGCTTGAACCCCCAGGGATCATAGGCCTGCTGCCATACCACGGCTCCGGTACTGTCAGTTGCCGCAATGGGCGAGCCCAGATGATCGTTGTGGTAGTAAGTCACCACCTCAGCGGCGCTGAGGGGCAAGGCGGTGAAGATGAGCACGGCCAGCGTGGCCAGCGTGTTCCAGATAGCGCGTGTCATAGTCATGTCCTCCCTAACCGTTATTGGCCAACCACAGTGGTGTCATCCACCGCCTTGGCGGCGGTTTTCGAATCCACGTAGATGTATTCCTTGAAGCCGCCTGCTGGCTCGTATTCCCCCAGCAGATCGCCCATCATCGTGTATAGAACGTGGGTGTCTTCGGTAGGCGAACTCCGGCTGACCCGGGTATTGGCTCCATCGTATGCGTAATCAATCACATCGGTACCGTTATCAATGGAGGCGAGATTTTTTGCGCCGTCGTACACCATAATGTTCGGGCCATCACTCGTCATGTTGCCCCGAGTGTCGTGGGTGATGGTGTAGAAAAAGGTTGGAAAAACCCGGTAAGTCATTTTGTCAGAGTTGTAGTAATACTCCTGCAGACTGCCATTACGATCCCGTGTGAGAATATTGCCCCGGCCGTCGTAGGTGATCGTCTCAGTCCCCCATTGCCCGGCTGCCGAGGTCATTCGGTTCACATCGTCATAGCCAACCGTGCGGTTATGGAGTGACCCGGCGTTATCCACGATGCTGGTGACGTTGCCAACGTTGTCGTAGCCCATACCCAGATCGACAAAGTCCACCTGGCCGTTATTGGACACCAGCGTATTCGGCCGCAATCGGCTATCCAGTGTTTGGGTGGTCACCACGCCGTTGCCGAAGGTCATGGTGTCGACTGCTCCGGAGGGGTGACGATCCACGGACGACACATAGGGTGTTGCCTGGGTCTGCCAGCCCAGGGCGTTGGTGCCAAAGTTCACTGTGCGTCCACTGGGGTAAGTCACCGAAGCCAGATGGTCCAGGTTATCAATGCCGTAAGTCACGTTGTAGGTGGCGCTTCCGATTGTCAGCGATTCGCTTTCGAGGTTGTCGTTCTGATCGTAGGTATAGCTGCGACTGGCGGCCGAACTTGTCACCGATTTCAGGTTGCTGTTGTCGTCATAGGTAAAGGTGGCCGTTGGGGTGCTATCTGAGTAGGAAACGGCGGTCAGGCGATTGAGATCGTCGTAAGTCCGCGTTTCAACGATACCGCTGGTACCGATTTCCTTGCTCGTCATATTACCGACGTTATCGCGGCCATAAACCGTGGTTCCTGTCTCCTGATGGATTTCCTGCATCAGGAAACCCCGTGCATCATGAATATACTGACGGGCGTAACCAAAAAGTCCCTCGTCCTGAACCTCACCCTGAAATACGCGGTAAACCTGGCCCAGACCATTTCTGGAAATGCTGGTCGCGAGGCTTTCGGGTGACGAGATGTAGATCAGCCAGCTACCGTCCATGGTGCCATGGCTGGCGATAGTCTTTGTGGTTACATGGCCGTTTTCATCCACCTCTCGAATTTCAAACCCACTTGGGTACGAATAGGTTTTCGAGGTCTGATCGGGAAAGTCGATGCTCGTTACTCGCTGCAGAGCATCGTAGGAGATAGTTTTGCCCTGCGCGCTGTTGGGGTAACTCTCAAAGGTCATATTACCCACCGCGTCCCAGGCCTTGGTGACTTCGGTAATCGTATTGGTGCTGGTGTCTTCACGCTTGATGCCACGGTCGCGCCAAAAGCCGTCGAAGGAACGGGTCTCCTTGTAACTACCTCGGGTCAATACAGCGGACTGATCATCGTAGCTGACAGACACGTTGGCATGGGTGGGGAAGTCGATACCGGTCAGGCGGTTCAGGTCATCCCAGGTGTAGGTGGTAATGTGTCCTTCACCATTTGTGGACGAGGCCAAGGTACCGTCAGCATTGACAATGCGCGTCTCGGAAATAGCTTCGGGACGGTTTATAGTCTGAGGCGCTCCCCGGTAATAGTTTAAAAAGGTAGTCACGTGATTGTTGGCATCCGTGACCGAGGCAATGTCGCCTTCAGACGTGTACGTGTAGGTGGTAAGAACGCCCGACTTGTCTTCTGTCAGCATATTCCCGGCTGAGTCGTAGGTCCTGTCAATGATCCACTGGGTGACCGGCGCACTGTTGGGATAGTCAATCGTTTCCTGAGTCACCAGACCGAGGATCCAGTCGTTGGCTGAATGACTGTAGGTACGGGTGCGAGTCCGATCAGAAGTGGCGGTGGTATTGGTGGTTTCAACGATGGTTTGCGGCTTGGCGTACGCATCGAAATTGGAATATTGGGTTTGTACGGAGGTGCCTTGTCGCCAATGCGTCATATTGGTTAGCAGCGGAACCTGCGTATCATTATCAATTCTGCTGGTATCCCGCCCGTGCCAGTAATTTTCATTGGATAGCAGCGTGCTGCCGTACTGGTAGGAGTACTGTTCCAACATCGTTCCTTGAGGGTCGTACACTTCCTCGTAACGTTTGGTGCCAATTTCCCAGACATTGGCACTGGTGGTATAGCCAATGTGATAGAAGGTGCGCTGATGGTCCGGTGCCACCATGTGGGTTTCATCATAACCATACTGCCCGTTATAGGCCGGTGTGTAGGTGTAGGACCAGGTGCCCGGCGTTATATCGCGACCGCTGTTTTGCTTGCCAGTCACAACCGTTGTTGCCTTTTGGGCACCGAAGTTGAAGTAAACATAGTCGTAGTCGTAGTCGATGATGCCGCCAGAGGGATAGGTCACGGTATCGATCGCGAGACTGCCGGCATCACCGTTGGTGGTGATTGGGTAATAGGTGTAGTTCCAGCTCTCACCGTCTGGACGGGTCACTGTGGTTAGCTGCGCAAAATCCGGCGTGGTGTTGTTGGTGTAGGTGTGGCTGTAACTCCAGGTCTGCCCATTGGCGGCAATGGATGTCAGTCGAGTGTTGTCGCTACCGGTATTCGCATAATTGTAATTTACCGAGCGCCCGTCACTGGTAGAAATCGATTCAATGTACGTGATGCTGAACGCATTGGTGTTGTAGTCAATGGTCATCCAGTTGCCGTTGGCATCCTCGATGCGGGTCGCGTAGATTTTCAGGCCTTCAGAGTCGTTGGCCCGGTAATCCATGGTGTAGGTGGTACCGTCCGGCGACTTCACAATCACATCGTTGTTGCTGTTGCAGTTCGCACTCCACCACTGCTTGGTGATTAGCTCAGGGCTGTGTTGATCCGCGAGTACCAGCAACTGTCGGCTACCATCTGCCAACTCCAGAGAGGGGTTGTCGAGCACATCCACTGAAAACAGGTTCTGACTGCAAACCTTGTCCGCGTTCGTGTCTGACACTGCAATGCGGCCAAAGTGCATGCTCCAGCCATAGCCATAAGGGCTGTATGGCAAAAAGGCGTCTTGGGGGTTGTTGTAAATCCGATTGATGCGGATATCGAAACCACCATTTCCGGGCACGACAAGATCCGTATAGCTCAGTTGCAGCTGACCAGAGAAGGGGTCGATCTCTTCTCCGAAATTCTGGTTGATGGTTTCCTTGAACGGGTTCAAACCCGGCTCTTCGTAATAATCGCGGATGTTGGCCTGGGCAGCTGAGGCAAGCACGGTGCTTGCGATCAGACAAGACACAACTCGAATGCGGAATGACATGAGTCACCTCCATGTGGTTTGGGCGTGTTTGGGGCTAGGCATCACTCACGATGCCAAGTGATCATCAGGAGTTCGAATCAGCAATAACTGAGCGAGCCTTGATTTTTGGGGCTTCGTGCTTCTCCATGGTTCTAGCGGCTTTGGGAGCTTTAAGTGACGCCGGCGCAAAAGACGGAAGTCTCTGTTGCGGAGCCTTGTCAAATGATGAGGCTTGTCGTGTGGTTGAAGCGGAATTTCTGTCCGAAGCACTTAACGTAAATGGCGGGCTTTCAATCGCTGAAGCCCCGCCCGGGATTGCATGCGGTTTGTCTGCTAGCGCAACTGGCGACATCAGTGCGAAGAACGTAAAACTGATAGCGGTAAATTTCATGTATCCACTCCCTGTGTGATTGGTTAATTTCCGTACAAACCAACCTAGGCCAGGGCTGATCTTTTGTCTAAACGAATTTACAAAACGATACATTTTTCATTAAATGGACATGTTTCGGTAAAAACTTGTCCCCAGACGATGATAAGGCAGGAAAACACGCCACCCTAAATCCGTCATCCAAATCACAGGTGCTTCCCCACTGAGAGACGCCTGTGACTCTAGCCACAATAGCCCTGCAGTAGGCTCTTGAACATTGCCTGAAGAAATTTCAAGAAACGGAATACTTTAATTTTGTGTCGCGATCACGAGCAAATTGCCCCTTTTCGTCAACAGGCCGTGCCTTTTCGTCAACAGGCCGTGCCTTTTCGAATGCATCAAAGGGGCCTTTTGATCGTCTCGTCGGAATCGTTACCAGCGCTCAAACGATCCAGCAGCCCATTCTTCACGCTTAACTCGGTTTCAAGCTGCTGCACCTTCGCTTTGAGTTGGTCGTTCACGCGCTGCTGCTTTTCAAGGGCAGTCTTTCGTTGGCGTAACGCTACGGCTTGCTGCTCTAGCCGCACCGTTTTGTCGGCCAGACGACGATTTTCGCGATCCCGCTCGCCCAGTTGCTGGATCAACTGATCCGACTGCTTTCGAGCTTCAGTCACCTCCGTGAATAGCCGGGTAATCTCCCGGGTGGCCTGGGTCTGCTCGTCGCGTTTCACGGCCAGGGCTTGTTGCAGGTGGCGTTGCTCTTCCTGGACTTGCTGGACCTGCTGCTCATGCCGCCGCTGATCCTGTTCGCGCTGCTCTTTCACGGAGCCGCGATAGTGCTCCAGCGCCTGCCGAGCATGCTTGTGTTTTTCTTCGAGTGAGTTCACCTGGCGTTGCTTGTCCTGAACCTGCTCAGTCAAACTTTCAATGCGCTGGGCCTGTGCGCGGTTATCGCCTTCGAGTTTCGAGAGCGCCTCACGCAGCCCAAGGACCTCCGCCTGTAAATCATCACGCGCCTGAGCCAACACGGTATTTTGCGCCTGGTTTTGCCTGGTCTCAGCGGTCTGTGCCGTCAAGGCTTCCTGCAGGCTGGCCACCTCGGCCTGTTGGCGCTGTTCGGCCTGCTCAATGGTTTCCTGCGCGTCCAGACGTAATTGCCGAGCCAGTTGGCCTACCAAGTCGGTAACGTGGCTGCTCAGAAGCGCTTCATCGTCCAGACGAGTGCTTTCACGCGCCTCAATCGCTTTCAGGTGGTTGCTGATGGTGGTCTTTGAGCCGGTGTTGCCCAGCTCGGCTCGTATGGCGTCGATGGAGGGGTGAACATTGCGAGCCAGAAGACGTTTACGGGCGTCCTCGACCAGGGGTTGGGTGATGCCGCCTCGGGCCATGATCGTGTCCTCGTGTTTATTTGATACTGTATTACGTATTATGTAATTACATACAATATTTACCAGAAAGATCGTTGGAAAGTACAGCTTAACAGACATGTGATAATCCAGAGTTATCCATTGTGATACCCATTTCGACGGCTATACTGACCGATGCTCGGTACGATATGACTCGATTTGCCGCCCCGGATCAAGGCCGCACCAGGAGATCAAGAATGCACAAACAAGCCGAACCACTCGATCAACACGTGCGCGATGCAATGGCTAAGACGTCCACAAAGATGGTTTCAAAGGCAGACAATGAGGTCGTGTGCGAAGCGGCCGAACGCTGGATAAGGGAAACGACAAGAGCATTGCCGAAATCGGACGACGCTGGTGGGCCCAATGACGGTTGATCGGTACGTTCGGGCTGCTACCCGCGACAATACCCGACGGAGCTACCGATCCGCAGTCGAGCATTTTGAGGTGACCTGGGGCGGTTTCTTGCCCGCAACCGCCGACAGCGTCGCTCGCTATCTGGCCGATCATGCCGAAAGGCTTTCTGCCGCCACCCTGAAGCAGCGGCTAGCGGCGCTGGCACGCTGGCACCGGGACCAAGGTTTTCCAGATCCGACGAAAGCTCCTTTAGTACGCACGGTTCTGAAGGGCATTCGCGAAGAGCATCCCTACCGGCAAAAACAAGCAAAGCCACTGGCCATCACCCAGCTCCAGCAAATGGATCAGTGGCTGGCCGGACAGATCGCGCAGGCCCGGCAGCGCGATGCAAGGCTTCTCGGGGTCTGGCTACGCAACCGCGCCATGGTCTTGCTCGGATTCTGGCGAGCCTTTCGCAGTGACGAACTCTGTCGATTAACCATTGAAGATGTCACGCTGGCCCCCGCTGCCGGTATGTCCTTGTACTTGGGGAGGAGCAAAGGGGATCGTCAGGCCGAAGGTCGCCTGTACAAGGTGCCAGCTCTGAGGCAGTGCTGTCCCGTGGAGGCCTGTCAGGATTGGCTGGACTTTTTGAACCAGCCCAGCGGTGCGCTATTCAGGGCGATTGATCGCTGGGGAAATATTTCCAATACTTCATTGCACCCGAACAGCATCGTGCCGCTCCTGCGCCAGCTTCTGGCCGACGCAGACATTGACGCTGTGGAAGCGTTCAGCAGCCATTCGCTGCGACGCGGTTTTGCCACCTGGGCCAGTGCTTCTGGCTGGGAAATCAAAGCGCTGATGGAGTACGTCGGTTGGCAGGATACCCAGACCGCCTTGCGATACATTGAAGCTAAATCGCCGTTCGAGCAGGCCCTGATGCAAATCCCAACCGAAGTGGCGTCTTCTGTCGGCCAGCCACGCCTGGCGAGCGTATCCGAACCGCGCCACCGGGCATTAACCGTCCAGCTCACCCTGGAGCCGCAACGTCCTCGCAGCCGGAAACACCACCAGGCCCGCACGGTAATCGAAGCCCACTGCCTGAAACCGTTCGAGATGGAACAGCAGAACAATGGAGACTACCGCATTGAGGTGCCTGCAACGTCGGATGAGCAGCTGGACGAAATGATGGACGACTTGATCGATGAGATACACCGTATTGCGTCCGACAAAGCCTGCTGGGTGGAGACACTGATCACGGACCCGGCCACCGGGCAAGCATGGGATTGAGCCGGTTATGAGTGCTATTCAGGAAACAGCCTATCCACGGTTTCGGACGGATATCCCGCAACAGGAGCTTGATGCGGTTTACACGCCCACGTCCGGTGAACAGCGCTGGGCTCGTCGGCGCACCAGACAGATCCTGGAGCGCTTCTTTTTATTGCTGCACCTGAAGGCGTATCAGAAACAGGGGTTCTTTTCCTCGTCGGTCGATTTGCCGGGCGATTTGCGCCGTCACATTGCGCAGTGTCTTGGTCTCGATAAGCAGCCAACCAAAGCCCAACGACAACAGTATGATCGTTCTGCCACCCGAAAACGCCATATTCCTTGGATTCGAACCTATGTGGGCTGCCGGACTCTGGACGAAGAGGCTCGTGCTTGGCTCGCTAGCCAAGCAACGAAGGCCGCCGAGTCCCGCGAGGTGCTGGCCGATATCATCAATATCCTTCTGGAGGAGTTGGTGCGTCACCGTTTCGAGATTCCCGGCTTTACGGTGTTATTGAGGCTCGCCAAGGATGCCCGGGTCACCGTCAATGACCGCTGTTACCGGTCCATCGTCAGCGAACTCAACGACGAAAAAAAGACACTGGTCAATGACTTGCTGGTATCGCCACCGGGAATCGAGATCAGCGGTTGGCAACGACTGAAGCGAGAAATCCGCAAGCCGACGAATAAAGAAATCCGGTCCTACCTGCAACACCTCAAGTGGCTGAAGGGTATCGTCGAGCAATTGCCGGGCGTCAAATCAATTCCCGTGACCAAGCGGCGACAGTTCGCCCACGAAGCACGAGCGCTGGATGTGGCCAAAATGGCTCGAATCCCTGCGCGTAAACGCTATGCCCTGGCGGTGGTCCTGATCCGGCAACAGTATGCCCAGGCGCTGGATGATACCGCAGAGCTTCTGATCAAGCTGATGAAGCAACTGGAAACCACCGCCCAGCAAAATCTCCTTACCTATCAAATGGAGCAGACCCAGCGCACCGATCGCCTGGTGTCCTGCTTTAAAGACGTGTTGACTGCTATGGAGGCCGAGCCAAACCCGTGGCAATCGCTTCAGGCCGTTATCGGAGACAAGCGCCAGGAGTGGCTGGACGAATGTGAGGAGCATCTGGCCTACGCGGGCAATAACTACCTGCCTTTCATGTTGCGACCGTTTCGAACCAAACGCAGCCTTCTGTACAACTGCTTGGAAATACTCACGTTTCAAAGCACCTCCAGCGACATACTGTCGATGCAACTGATCGAGTTACTCCGAAAGACCCGTTCATTGAAAGCCGAGACGCTGGATTTGCGGGTCCATGCGCCGGATCTGGTCGAAAGCATCCAGCAGACCAAGTGGACGCTCGAAAAGTGGCGCCGTCTGATTTTCATCCGGCCGGACAGTCTGACGGTTCATCGTAAATATCTTGAATTGGCCGTTTTTAATCTCGTAAAACAGGAACTGAAGTCGGCGGATCTGGCGGTCGTTCACGGAGATCGTTTCGACGACCATCGCGATCAACTGGTGAGCTGGTCGGATTACGTGCAGGAAATCGACCAGTACGGGCTGGAAGTGGAGCTTCCCATCGAACCGAAGGTTCTCAGTCGCCATCTCAAGGATCAATTAACGCAGTTGAGCCGCTCGGTGGACGCCGCCTTCCCGGACAACACACACGCCGTGATCGAAGACGGCCGCATCGTAATCAAACGCAATCAGAAGCAGGGGCTGCCAACGAACTGGCAGGCCCTCGATGACGACATCACACGGCGGCTTGGCACCAGCAGCATCGTCGACGTTCTGGTCGATGCGGAGCGCTGGCTTGGGTTACATCGGGAGTTCGGGCCATTATCAGGCTATGAGAGTCGCGTGGAAAACCCCCGGTTGCGGTTTATCGCTACGCTTTTCTGCTACGGCTGCAATCTGGGACCCTCCCAGACCGCCGACTCCATCAAGCAACTGAACCGTCGCCAGATAGCCTGGCTTAACCTTAACCACGTCACTGAAGACAGGCTAGATCGCGCTATCGTCAAGGTCATCAACGCGTACAAGAAATACGAACTGCCCGGATACTGGGGCACAGGCCGCCGGGCTTCCGCTGACGGCACCAAGTGGAACCTCTACGAGCAAAACCTGCTCAGCGAGTACCACATCCGCTATGGCGGTTACGGCGGCATCGGTTACTACCACGTCTCGGACACTTATATCGCGTTGTTCAGTCATTTCATTCCCTGCGGCGTTCACGAGGCGGTGTACATCCTCGACGGACTGCTTGAGAATCGGAGCGATATCCAGCCAGATACCTTGCACGGTGATACGCAGGCCCAAAGCTATCCCGTTTTCGGGCTCGCGTATCTGCTGGGGATCAAGCTGATGCCGCGTATCCGGAATATCAAGGATCTGAACTTCTACCGGCCCGACAGGCGGTTCCGTTACGCGCATATCGAAGAACTGTTCAACGGTCATATAGACTGGGCGCGGATTGAACGACACCTTCCGGATATGTTGCGTGTGGCCGTGTCCATCAAGCTTGGTAAAATTACGGCATCAACGATCCTGAGGCGGCTGGGAACCTACAGCCGCAAGAACAAGCTGTATTTCGCCTTCCGGGAGCTGGGTAAGGTCGTTCGGACCGGTTTCCTGTTGAACTACATCGACGATGTGGAATTACGTCAGACCATTCACGCCGCAACCAACAAGAACGAGCAGTTTAACGGGTTTGCAAAATGGAGTTTTTTTGGTGGCGAGGGCATCATTGCGGCCAACCTCCGGCACGAACAGCAAAAGGTGGTGAAGTACAACCACCTGGTGGCGAATATGCTGATCTTACACAACGTCGAAGCCCTCAGCCGGGTGTTACGCGATATGGCAGCGGAAGGGATCGCCATCACCGAAGATGTCCTGAAAGCGCTATCGCCGTACCGAACCCGTCATATCAATCGTTTTGGAGATTACACATTGGACTTTAGACGTCCGGTAGGGCAGCAGTTGTTTGATTTAAAACTTGCTGAGCTTACCTCTCAAAGAACGCCCGGTGATCAGGGGAACCCGAAATATGAGCCGAAATAGAAACGGGCTAAAAACTACAGCTAATTCATTTGGTTAGGGGCATTTTTAGACTATTTTTCACGTTTGTCTGCCAACCCTCTTATTCAACCTCGAGTTCTACAGAGACTTGCCAACCCTCAAGGCCGGAATAAATGGCCGAACATAAAAAGTTGTGATTCCAGGCCTGCAGCCTCTGCCGCTTCCCAAGCGCTGGCAACCTATCGGTCATCGTGCCAGGCAGGCTGTACTTCTACGGCTTCAAGCACAGGTTGATAGAAATTCTGAAGGCGAGCTGCCTCGAGCATCCTGGATACTTCCTCGGAGCCCTGATGAAAAAGGGTATATCGCAAAGCCAGGCGCACCTCACCGGGGTATTCAGCAAGAATCTGCTTAACGACTGGGTAGAATGCCCGGCAAGCTTCGCAGGAAGGTTCGAAAAATTCCATGATGGTTACAGGAGCGCTAGCCGGCCCGAACGTAGGCGAATGAAAGCGAACAAGAGCTGACTGCTCGTCAACCTGTTGCGCGGTACCGGCTGCCGACCCACTTGTAGAAACAGCTGGCATAACTGTTTTCCATGACAGACCCTAATTTTAAACGCACTAAACGGGGTAGGCTTAAGCCTTAGGGTTACGGTGTCTATGAGTGGTCATTCGGCAAACGCAGAGGCCATCCACGATTCGGGCGGCTGGGCGGCCAGAATCATGGAGCTCACATTTGTTGCAGTTGAATTGCTTTAGCTAATATCTATACGTAAAAGTCTAGCTCTTCCTGAGCTTTCAGCAGGTCCCGCATCTTGATGGGGTCGTCACCAAAGAAGAAAATCAGCCCCCAGTGAGTTCCAAAGGCTGACCGATCAGGAACGGTTTCTTCTGTCGGCGCGACCAATTCGTGAGACTCAAAGTAGGGGTGATCAATCGTTTCCTTGGGCATTTCTAGCCTGCTGACCACACGGCGCCTTGGATACACACCAAAGCAACCTGCATAGCCCTTCGCACCTTCAACTTCGCGCGGGAAGAAAGCATCTACTTCCTCTTGGGTGCTTTTAGGATCAAACACCAACATTGAAGCCTGGTATGCGCTGAACCCATAGGCCCGCTCAATTAACTCGAACGCTTTGAATCCGGGCGGACGATACGCAATTTCGCCAAAGTACATTTCACCGTCTGCGGTAACGAAGTACTCGGGGTGAATCAGGCCAAATTGAATGTCGAAGGTTTTGATCAATAGTTCGATCTGCTTGGTGATCGCGGTGCGCCAACTTTCGAGTTCCTCGGTAGCTGGCACGAACACCGAGTAGCCCAGTGTTACGTATTCGGAAATATTGAGAAATTTGATTTTTCCGTTATGGATCCAGGCCTCAACCGCAAACTCCCAGCCATCCAGGTGACTTTCCATCAGCAGGGGGTATTCCTCGGGCGGGATGGCGTCAATTTCTTCAATTTTTCGAATCATTCGGTGGCCAAGGCAGCCGGCTTTGTCGAACGCCTTGACGTGAATCGGATCGTCCGGGTCCCCATCAAGGTGGAGCAGTGTCTGGTTAACGCGCTTCATAAAACGGACGATGTCGTCTTTTTCGTGTGCCTCTTCGAAGATGCCCACACGAATCCCCCCAAGCTGAGCGCGGCGCTTCATCAGAGCCTTGTCTCGAAACAATATAGATTGCCCGAACATGCGGGGGCTGTTGAGGAGAACAGAGTTAATGGCACCAGACCACTCAACGGTTTCCTCGAAAAGCGGTATCGCGACATCAACGCCTTCTGCTTTCAGTTTTTCCGCAATCTCCAAAGATCGATCATTCAGACGGAGAAAATCCCATGGGATGAAAGGTATTTTGTTCGCTGTACAAAAATCTTCAGCCCATTCTGGAGCAACCACGATATAGCGGCGATCAAACTTCTGCGCAGCCTTGATTGCATTAATGCTCCAGCCGAGTAGGGCGATGTAGCCTTTATTCGGATCCTTGGGAGTTTCGGTGCCTTTAACTGAGTCCATGCTAGGATCGAGCCAGGCTGCTACCTCTTGGGCTAATTGGGTTTCTGAGGCTATCGACATTCGTATTTCTCCTTGAAAATTGATCCAGGCAAACTGCGCCGATACTGGAACACTCTCAAAAAACTGAGCTATGTGGCATTGCCGCTAACTTCAATATAGTTGCCCTAATTACAATTAGAAACAAAACCTCCCCGAATAGTTTGCATCCAATAGGCCTTAAGAGCATCTTTGGGTTATAAAAAATGGCTTATCGAATAGACAGGGAAAGCAAGATGCCGAGCCCAGATTCTGATCCAGATACCGACACTTCCATTGCAAGATTTGATGAGGCCTTGGAGCAACTTTCGATTGCTCGGCAGACTGCCCCCATAGCGTCTAACCGGGAGGTACTGGAGGCAGCACTTCGCGTTATGGCAGCGCGCGATGGGCTGGCTGCGCTCTACGCTCGAGTACCCGCAATGGAAACCAAGGGCGTGTTTACCAACGGTGACTGGGGCCGACCTGCGATACTGAGACCCGCACTCGCCGTGCGAACGTTACGCCAGGGCGCACCAGATTACACGGCGATCGAAATATTGAGCGAGCTTCGCTTACTGGCAGTCGCTATGGGTGATTACCTACATTCTGGAATATCCGCAGAGCAGGCCAAACACTTTCTGACCCAAGTGACGGCCTTGAATCTCGATTTGCTGTCTGGTCAGATGAGCGAAGCCGATCGGGAACGGCCGCAGGAACTCGGGCAAATAGTCAATTCGCTCTATCAGTACCTGATCAGCAGGCTGGGCTATGAGAGCATTCTAGACAGTTTGGTGAATGAAGTGCGCCGTTTGCTGGCCCAGCGACCAATACAAACAGGTAGCATCAAGCAGATGGTTAGTCAGATTGCTAAATGCTTGTTTGACCCGGCAATAGAGACCTCAGGCATGGATAAAGCAGCGCGTCTTGTCAGTGCTTTATTCGGCCCAACTATAGGCTGTCGCGACGATCCGGGATTTGCAGTTTATAGCGAGCGCTTGGCCACCATGGACGAATCTGCGCTGTCTACAGAGGCGAAGGGCTTTGCCAGTGCAATGCATGAGACGGGCATGGTTTCTCCTTACCATCCCATTCTGTTGCGCCACCTGCGCGGGCATTGGGATGAACTGATACCCTTGGCATTGGGTTTGAGCATCACCGGCAACGATGTTCTTCAATGCTACCGCGAAATTGTGCTCAAACTGATCGACGAGGTCGTACACCCCGAAACCTCTCAGGCTGTATATGGCTTGGCCATGTTCCTTGAGCGAGGATCTTTGTTTTCACCTCCATTAGCTTCGGGCCTGTGGCGGCAACTCGAACTAAAATTGTGCCCGACAGCGTCTGAAAACCTGAGCGCAGCATTTGGTAATGCACATCCTCCACGGGTGTATTTGCTCGCCGGTGTATTGTGCCTTCTCGGGCTACCGCTGGGTGTTGGCCAGGGTAATAACCCGACTTGTCAGTCAGTCATCGGTCTTTCCATGTGGGCTTTCAACGATGCCGATTTCCTGCTGCAACTGGTGGCTTGGGCGGCTCGTGATGACGATGTCATCATGCGTTTTGAAGGCCAACAAATCACCTCACAATGCCTGGAAGCAGGCCTTGCGAAGGAACCTCCCACCGATGTGGATCCGGTTTCATTGATTCTGGTGCCTCACCTTGACCGTATTTACGGTGAGATGGGTCGCTTATGCGGCGTTCGCGACGACGATCTACACCGCTGGATCAACCCGGAAATGTATGGTTGGTGGGTAGGCCATGATTTTCTCAGTGTTATTAGCCAAGAGACAGGAGCAATCCATAACTACGAGTCATTTATACGCCACTTTTATGCCTGTTATCACCCTTATTACAACGGCAGCATACCCGTGATACATCCGCAACCAGCGGGCATTGCAGTCACCGATAGTGGAGGGCGACTCGTTGGACGCCATGCGATCACAATCATCCGTGTCAGCCTTGATCGCCTTGGCGAGATGCGACTCTACTTTTTCAATCCCAACAATGACAGCGGCCAGGATTGGGGCCAAGGTATTAATTGCTCAACGCAAAGTAATGGCGAGCGCCATGGCGAAGCATCACTGCCGTTCGCTGAATTTGCTTCACGCTTGTGCGTATTTCATTACGATTCGAGAGAGCTGGGAGACACATCGGCGGTTCCCGAAATAGATGTAGAGCGCGCCACAGAACTCGGCCGCGCCAGTTGGGCTGCAAGCTACGAGAAAGACGCATAACGCTCAGAGTTGTTTACCCATCCAGATTCCGCACCCGCTGCGCCAATATGGAAAAATCGAAGAGCTTGCCTTTGGGCACAAGCAACAGCAAAAGCGACACGGCGATCGGCACCAGCGATGCTAACAGGAAAGATTCCATCAAGTAGGTAGTGGGAGCGCCCGGTGCAGGGAATACCATAAGCCCGGCGGTCAGACCGCATAAGGTACTAAATACCGCGTTATAGCTCTGGTAACGGGCGTTGTAGAAGCCGAAAAAGACCGGAAAGGCCGCAGCGCAGCACAGTAAATCGGCCAGCAGGAACAGATAAAGAACACTGTAGCCTTGGGCCGCAACAAGAAGCACCGGTACCGAAAGCACCACAATCAACCAGCGCGAAAGTGACAGCAAATTGTGATTGCTCAGCTTGGGCAGTAGCCGTCGTAGATCCACCACCATAATGCTCGTCAGCCCGCTAATAGTGGAGTCGGCACTGCTCATGATCAGCGCCAACCCGAACGGCAGTAGGCCTATGGCAAACCACAGCGGTACGTCTGCCAGCAGAACGCTAAAAAGCGCCACCGAGCCATCCCCGGGTAACCCCAGCCCCACGAAGGCCAACCCAAAAAGGCCCATAATAAATATGACGGGGAAGCTCAATAGCCCGCTGATGATAAACCCGTTACGGATCACTTTATTATCGCCGGCGGCGAAGATGCGTTGCCAGGTTCCTTGGTAAAACAACCCGGTCAGTACCACGGCAATAAAAAACGTTAAACCGGACTTCAGACCGTTGATGTCTAGTGGGTTCAGCAAGTGCGGGGCTTTTTCCTGCAAACCCTGCAATGCGGGGGCTAGCCCGCCGACTGCGTGCCAGCCGAAACCAATCAGCACAGCCAAAAATGGCAGAATAACCAGCATCTGCACCCGGTCAGTAAAAATGGTTACTCGCAAGCCACCGTAAAGGGTGTAGAGCAGGGTGGCCGTCATCACAATGCTGGCCGTAAGCCACAGAGGTACCGGCGCCAGCAGGGCAACCATCTGGGCGATGGCGGTCAGCCCGGCGGTTAGGCTGATAAATAAGTAGAAAACCATGATAACTAGCACAAAACTGTACATCACACGGCCGTAACGGCAGAGCACGAATTCGGTAAGAGTGTGGCCCTCGGGCATCAGCGTGCGGATACGGCTACCCAATGGAATCATGATCAAACGCGGTGCAAGTGCGCCCAGGGCGTAACCGGTTACCGCACCGATACCACCCCAGGTTGCGGCCTGTGCCGGGCCAAATAGAATCCAGGGGCCCATGGTGGTGGCCAGCAGTGTCAGCAGGGTGGCGGAGCTGGTTTGGCTGTTGCGGGCAACCAGAAAATCATCCAGATTGCCCTGTTTGCGGCGAGCGTAGATCAAGCCAGGTACGGCGAAAAGCGCAGCAAATAAAACCAGCCACACAAGTGCGGTAGAGGAGCTTAGCATCGGTTGTCTTCCTTGCGTGTAGCATGATCGCCAAAAATGGCTCCACCGGGACACTCGCGAAGGAAGAAAGGCGCACAGGAATGCGTATAGCAGGCGTTTTCCTTCCCTTCGCCGGCATTACCCGGATCAGGTTCGAAGGGTTACCGCACAAAATGCGGAGTCTCAGCCGTTAACCGGCTCCCCTAGGACTGGCCACAGCGTAGGAAGTCTGCCAGTACTTGTCAATTGCAGGTATCTTTGATGGGTTCGGATGCGTGAGGCCTACAAGAGCGTGCTTGGTGTGCTATGGTTTTGGCTCGACACGGGGTGTCCTATTTACAGGACTGAGATAACACCCGTTGAACCTGATCCAGTTCATACTGGCGAAGGGATGTCAGCCGCAGGCGCAGACGAAATATGTCGCCGCACCTGCCTCATCATGCCTTCGCCTCATTTTGAGGTGTCTATGCAACAATCTTTTCGTCTTGATCAACAGTTGGTGCTGGTAACCGGTGGTGCCCGAGGTTTGGGTGAGCACCTGGTACGCGCGTTTCTGCGAGAAGGCGCCAACGTCGTTATCAATTACCACACCAGCGGGGAGGCCGCGCAAAGGCTGGCCAATGAAGCGCCGGAGCAGGCACTGGCCGTGCAGGCCGATGTCACCGATCGCGCGGCTGTGAAAGACTTGTTTGCCCGCGCCCGGCAGCATTTCGGAACTCCAGTGACCACGGTCATTAACAACGCCCTGCCGGATTTTTCATTCAACGGCGATGCTCGCCCCAACGCGGACCAACTAAGCTGGGACAACCTGCATCAGCAGTTTTTGGGTGTGGTGGGTGGTGCCCTGAATACCACCCAGGCGGCGCTTGACGGCATGCGCGAGATGGGGTTCGGCCGTATCGTGAATGTGGGAACGAACCTGTTCCAAAACCCCGTGGTGCCTTACCACGATTATACCGCCGGCAAAGCAGCCCTGCTATCGCTCACCCGCACTCTGTCCCAGGATTTGGGGCCTGACAATATTACCGTAAATATGGTCTCCGGCGGCCTGCTGCGCACCACCGATGCTTCCGCGGCCACACCCGAGGCGGTGTTCGATTTCATCGCGGCCAGCACACCGCTACGCCGGGTGACCACGCCCGCAGAGTTTGCCGATGTCTCTTTGTTTTTTGCATCGCCCTGGGCGCGCTCAGTCACCGGGCAGAATCTTCTGGTCGACGGTGGATTGGTGAAAAACTGATGGCAGCTTCACAGACCGCTAAACGCATGATGCACATAAACCTGTTTCTGATGGGCTGCGGCCACCATCGGGCCGCTTGGCGCCATCCGCAATCCGCAGTGGAACAGCTGGGAGATATTCGCTACTACGAGCGCCTGGCGCAAACCGCTGAACGCGGCAAGCTGGATGCTGTGTTTTTTGCCGACAGCAATTCTGTGGGCAATGTGTCTGATGGTAGCTGGTGGTACCTGGAACCGCTCACTGCCATCGCCGCCATGAGTCGAGCGACCGAGAATATTGGCTTCATCAGTACAGTCTCCAGCACCTTTTATACACCCTTCCACGCCGCACGCCTGGTGGCCTCACTGGATCATATCTCTGGTGGTCGCATTGGCTGGAACGTGGTGACCTCAATGTTTGATGTTGAGGCCAGAAACCACGGCTATGACGCGATGCCAGGCCATGCCGAGCGCTATCGACGCGCCGAAGAGTTCGTGCGGGCCGTGCTTGGACTATGGGATTCCTGGGCTGACGATGCGCTGACATTTGATCGCCATGGCCATTACGCCGACCCTGATAGAGTGCAACCCATTAATCACCACGGAGAGTTTTTTCGGGTTGATGGCCCGTTGAACGTACCACGGCCGGTGCAGGGCCATCCGGTGCTGTTTCAGGCTGGCGCCTCGGAGCAGGGCAGAGCCCTAGCGGCGAAATGCGCAGAGGCCATTTACGCGGTGGCCTACGATTTACCGGCGGCCCGGAACTACTATCGCGACATCAAACAACGGATCAAGGCGGCCGGCCGCGATGTCACTGTGCCCATCATGCCTGGGCTGGTCACCTACGTAGCGCCAACCGAAGCCGAAGCACTGGCTAAACAGCGTGAACTGGATGAGCTACTTCCAGTGGATGCCTCTTTACGGCAGTTGGCCATGTTTATCGACCAGGATTGCTCTGACTGGGCGTTGGACGCTCCGATACCACCATTGCCGCCGTTAGAAGAATTCAGCGGGCCGCAGGGACGCTATAGCACGATATTGCGCATTATTGAAACCGAGCAACCCACGCTACGCCAACTGCTGGGTCGACTGGCGGCGGGCGGTGGCCACTGCACCATGGTCGGCACGCCTGAGCAGATTGCCGACAAGATGGAGCACTGGTTTAATAACCAAGGCGCCGATGGTTTCAATTTGATGCCGCCGTCTCTACCCAGTGGCATCGAGGACTTTATCGAGCAGGTGGTGCCGGAGTTGCAACGCCGCGATCTGTTTCGCAGCGAATACCAAGGCAGTACTTTGCGTGATCACCTAGGGCTCGCGCGACCGGATTTAAGCTAAACCTGTGCCAGCGCAGATTTTTTGAACACAAACACAAAATGTAGAGGTATAAAAATGATTATACGTCCCTTGATGTTTTCCACTGTGTTGTTGAGTTTTTCAACAGTAGGGTTCGTGTTTGCGAGCGAACAATCTATGCCTGAAGCATCGCCGGGTATCACCCAGCAGGGTGCGGACGCCTATGCCTTCAAGATTGGCGACGTTCGGGTTACGGCGCTTTCAGATGGCACCGTGCCACAGGATCTGCACAAAATTTTGCAAGGAATCACCACAGAGAAAATTGACGAACAACTTACGCACGCTTACCAGTCCAACCCCGTCGAGACATCAGTCAGTGGATTCCTTCTTGAAACGGGAGACAGTCTCGTTCTGGTGGATACGGGCGCGGGGAATATGTTCGGCCCTGGGTTCGGTGGCAAATTGCTTGATAGTCTGGATGCCGCTGGGTTCAAGGCAGAAGACGTGACTGACGTTCTGATCACCCACGCCCATTCGGATCATATCGGCGGGCTAAACCGGGATGACCAAATCGTTTTCGATAATGCCACGGTTCATGTCGGCAAGCCCGATGTCGACTTCTTTCTGGATCGTGAGAACGCAGCGAAATCCGGCTATGAAAAGCTTTTCTTTGATCAGGCTATCCAGGTCCTTACACCTTATATTGATGCCGGCAAAATTGACGTTTTCGACGAGACCACCGAAATCCTTCCTGGGGTGACGGCCAGCCTACATCCGGGCCACACGCCGGGTAGTGCTTTCTACACACTGGAAAGCCAAGGCCAGACACTCACCTTCGGGGGAGACATTATCCACGCCCAAGCGGTACAGTTTCACGACCCCTCGGTAACCATTGTCTATGATGTGGACTCGAAGATGGCCTCCAAAGTACGATCAAAAGCGTTCTCGGGATTCGCCAATGATCGTGACTTGGTCGCCTTGCCGCATATGCCTTTCCCGGGCGTTGGCCATATTCGCGAGGCGCAGAACGGCTATGACTGGGTGCCCGTTAATTACGGCAACCGGGAAGTCAAAGAGACCGAGTAAGATGAGCACTAAATAGAGATTTCTATCAGTACTTTTAAGCCTCCTTTGGGCCGGTTCGCGAAGGAGGCTTGGCCGCTTCACTGAAGTCTAAGTTAGATAAGTAATCGAGGGGCTTCCGAAACAGGGATCAGACTCAATCACCAACTGATTGACCGTTCCTTGTCGCCTTCTGTGAGCGTAGTCTATGAGTGCAAATATGGTGACAATCCTCATGACGGTCTCTTGAAAGGATTGGCTCAGGGCGAGAGTGTTTGGATCCATGCATGAACAAGTTTTGAGTAGCGTTGTGACGAATATCTAAAATTTTGACACTGGCGGGTAGACTTTATGAACGTTGTCATCATAGGCGCAGGGATTATGGGAACTACTTTTGCCACGTTGGCAAAAGAGTTGGCACCGGATCTGGATATCACCATTTTAGAGAGACTGGACAGTGCCGGCGCGGGAAACTCCTCTGCATTCTGGAACGCCGGCACAGGGCACGAAGCGAACTGTGAGCTTAACTATACTCCAGTGGATGGCGAGGCCATTTCCATTGAAAAAGCTTTTAAAATTCATGCCCAGTTCAATGTTGCCAAGCAGTTTTGGGCGTATTTGATTGAAAAGGGTGCTATCAAAGACCCTAAAACGTTTATCAATCAAACCAAGCATTGCACCATTGTTTCCGAATTCGCCATTGAAGAACTGCGGTTACGGTTCAAGGAAATGTCGGCCCATCATTTTTTTGAACACATGCGGTACTCAGAAAATTTTGATGAAATAAAGAGCTGGATTCCCTACACCATGGACGAGCGCCCACGCCATGAAAAAATGGCGGCGACCGCCATTGAGACAGGTACAGACGTTAATTTTGGTGCGTTAACGACGCAAATGGCGGCCTACGCAACCCAGGACTTGGGTGTAAAGTTTGAGTATGGCACCCACGTTAAGCGCGTGCACAGGAGCCCGACCGAGCGGTGGGTTATCGAGGCTGAACGCAAAGGAAAACCGGTTCAGTACAAAGCGGATGTGCTTTTTGTCGGTGCCGGTGGGGGCGCATTTCCGCTTCTGAAGAAAAGCCACTTGCCGTTTCGAAACCGCTTCACCGGCTTTCCTGTGGGCGGGCGTTTTCTTCGGGCACCGATCAGTGAGGAGCAAGCCGAGTATTACCGGGCTAAAACCTATGGCAGAGCGAAAGTGGGCGCGCCTCCCATGTCTGTGCCGCATCTGGATTTGCGGCTGGTTGACGGTAAGTATTACTTATTGTTTGGTCCTTTTGCCTCATTCAAACCTCTTCTCGAGAGAGGGCGTAGTTTTGTTGATTACCTCAAATCCATTCGAGCGCATGATATCCCGGGCTTGCTGAATGTCGCCCTAGAGAATTTCTCCTTGGTTAAATATCTAGTTTCAGAGACGTTCAAGGGGGAACAGAGCATGTTCGAGGAACTTGACAGCTTTGCTCCGGGCTTGAGTAAACGGTTTGACTGGAAATCGGTTCAAGCCGGCCAGCGAGTGCAAATCATCAAAGACCGAGGTTTGCAGATGGGCACAGAAATCCTTGTATCCAGGGACAAAACGTATGGGACTTTACTGGGGGCCTCGCCAGGGGCATCGGTTTCGCCCGAAGTGATGCTGCGCTGCTTGGAACAATTGATACCGTCGATCTTTTCTAAGGAGGAAGCTAGGAAAAAGAAGCATGAGATTTTCCCTGAAGATGATCTGAGTACATTAATCAGTCATCCGGAACGTTACAGGGAGATTCGCGATGCAGCTAACAAGCTGTTGGGTATAACTCAGCCATAGGGACAAACAAGCGGAAGCATCTCCATGACTTTCCGGTTTGATTTTAAAGGCTGCTGTGCTAAATTTAGCGCTCTTTGGGGAGTAGCCTGCTTCCGGTAGTCGGAAGAGTTCGTATCAACATACCTGGCCACACGCCATGGTACGAACACCTCTCGGTTGGCGAGACCATCGATATATCCATGCCTGATGGTCGGGCGTGTGGATATGTCGTGGACTCAGTGCCTGACCGGAGAACACCGAATGAACCCCATAGCCCTTCTGTTGTTGGCTTTTTCAATGTCTACTGATGCGTTTGCAGTAGCCATAGGGAAGGGCGCAAGCCTTAAAAAACCCCGGTTTCTCGAAGCCTTAAGAATGGGCCTCATTTTTGGTTCCGTCGAGGCCATCACGCCCCTTATTGGCTGGTTAATTGGCAATGTTGCGGCGTCTTATGTGGATAGTTGGGGGCACTGGGTAGCGTTCGCGGTATTGGTGGCTCTCGGCGTGCACATGCTCTATGAAGGTCTGACCCCAAGTAGGGAAGAAATAGAAAAACCCTCCAGACATTCATTTCTCAAGATTGCTTTAACGGCCTTTGGCACAAGCATTGATGCAATGGCAGTGGGTGTAAGCCTGGCATTTGTAGAAGTGAGTATATTTCTGGCAGCTGGACTAATTGGCCTAGCCACAACAGTGATGGTTACGTTAGGCGTTATGGTGGGCCGAGCTGTGGGCTCGCTGTTCGGCCAGAAGGCTGAAGTTATCGGCGGCCTGACACTAATTGCGGTCGGAGCATGGATCTTATCAGGTAATCTTTAATTATCCTCGGTCGACGAGCGGGCTGCTCAAGCTAGAGCAACCCCGATTAATATGTTGTAGTGTGCTGAAACTCAATGAGTTCTTTAGCCGGTATAGGTTTGCTAAAATAATACCCTTGAGCTAAATCGCACCCTAATTCATTCAAAAGTTCAAGTTGCTCAAGTATTTCAACGCCTTCAGAAACAACAAGTAAGTCCAAACTATGCGCCATCGCTATGGTCGCTTTCACTAG
>NZ_JBQDKB010000037.1:0-35778 GCF_052094685.1 Marinobacter sp. | reverse complement strand
CTAGCCGTGTTGTTTGTTATGTTGGCCGAGGCTCATGTCCTCAAGCTCAAAAATATCACTCAAAATCGTGGTCGCGTATTGGCCTGGCTCGAGGAAGAAGTTCAGTTCCAAACCGCCGTCATCCAGCCATGACCAGCTTAGATCTTTTGCCATGGCAACCAGAGGTCGACGCTCGGGTTTCATTCGAGTCGCCAAAAACAGCGAAGCCAGTTCTGGCGTCAGTGCCACTATGTCACGTTCACGCTGTCCTATTTCACCACCAGCGCTTGTGCCGCCATCGCCCCACAGCGGGCCGGTTGCATGTTCAGCAGGCTCGCCCGGCAATGGTGCACGCCAACTGCCTTCCGCTACACGGGCTGCAAGAACTTCGTTAAAAAACCAGGAACGAGCCGCCGAAAAGTACAATACGTTTTTCCGGCCATCGCCGCTACTGCCTGGCTTACCTCGCCCTCGGCGCTTACCTTGCCCACCACGACGATTCAACGCAGAAGGATCAATATGAATCGCCCTATCCAAGTTGCCGCCGGCAAAGCCGAATCGCTGGGGGCCAAAGTAATTGGGTGCGCCCTGCATTTTCAAGCGTTCAAGCGCGCTCTCGACAACCTCGCGCCCAGTGCTAACCTGTCGGAGCGTAACCACAAAATGATTGCCTTGATGATCACCACGCCGCAACTTGCGTACGCTGCGGTGGGCCGATTTTACCGGCCAGCGCTCAGAAATCCGTTCAATCAGCGCTGCATCGTTATCCATCATACCGGGACGATAAAGACTGAACCATTGGCTGGTCACCGCGTGGCGATCTTTGAGCCCGCAAAACCCAACATCAAAAGGCCGACAGTCCGCGAGGGTAGCCAGCGCGCCTGCCACAAATTCCGTATTGTCACCTGTCTTCTCAATGCGCAAACACAGATGCTCACCCTCACCGGTCACGCTGGCTGCACTGGATGTTTCCGGCTCATCTGGGAACTCCTCCAGCACCTCACTAACCCGGAAATCTTGCGGCGCCATTTTCAAATGAGCTCTGGCTACCCGCGAGCCACCCGATACTGGCCACTCCAGTCGCCAGCTTCTTGTCTCTCCACTAGATTCACTCACAATGCCACCGGCTCAAGCAGACACACCGCTTGACAGGCAATACCCTCACCACGACCGGTGAAGCCTAGCTTCTCGCTAGTCGTCGCTTTTACGCTCACACGGTTGGCTGAAATACCCAGATCCTCTGCGATATTCAAACGCATGGCTTCAATGTGTGGTGCCATTTTAGGTGCCTGGGCAATAATCGTGGTATCAACATTAAGAACGCCAAAACCCTCTTCCACTACCCGTGCCATCACTCGACGCAACAAGTCCCGGCTATCCGCGCCTGCCCACTCTGCACTGGTGTCTGGGAATAAATGGCCAATGTCCCCTAGGGCAACCGCTCCCAGCAATGCATCCGCCAAAGCATGCAACAGCACATCGCCATCAGAGTGAGCTTTCAAGCCCTGACTGTAAGGTATGGAGACGCCACCAAGAATAACAGCCTCGCCATCGCCGAAGGCATGAACATCAAAGCCCTGACCAATTCGCATAATTTACTCCGGGAAAATCCAGAAAACTCAGAACCGGCTAAGAATAAAGCCAGCAAGATCCAGGTCAGTAGGTACGGTAATTTTAATATTATCTGGTCGACCCTCAACTAGAAGCGGCATGTTACCGGAAAACTCCATGGCAGAGGACTCATCCGTAACTGGCTGCCCCGCTTTCAGTGCCGACTCCAATGCATTCGCCAGCATGGAATAGCGAAACATCTGTGGCGTAAGCGCTCGCCATAGTTGGCTGCGATCCACAGTTTCGATCACTTCAGGCAACTGACTCGATTCTGCTCTCTTGAGAGTATCCGGGACCGGTGCTGCCAGAAGGCCACCCACAGGATGATCAGACAGTGTTGAAACGAGGTTAGTAAGATCGGCTGCATGAATACAAGGACGGGCGGCATCATGAACCAGCACCCAGTCGTCATCCGCAACCTGCCCTGGCAACGCCCTTAGAGCTGAAAGCACAGAATCCGCTCGCTCAACGCCGCCACTGCAAGTCTGAATACGACCGTCTGCACTGGCATCGGTGCTTGGCCAGTATTGATCTTCAGTATTCAGAGGCACCATGCAGCCAGCAAACAGACCAGTATTCAACAAGCGCGACAGCGTGATATCCAAAATAAAGCGGTTATCGATTCGGAGATATTGCTTCGGACAGTCGGCCTGCATGCGTTGGCCAATACCGGCGGCGGGAACAATCAACCAGAGTTTTGGAGAAGTCATAGGGTTTCCGCCCGAAGCATGGAGAGCGGAAGGTCAGTGCTCAACAACAAGAAAGAAGGTCTCATCATCGCGAATCAACCCAAGGTTCATCCGAGCTCGTTCTTCCACCGCGCTCTGTTCGTTACGAAGGTTGCGCACTTCCGCATACAAGCGCTCATTGCGAGTAGCCAGCTCGGCATTCCCCTCACGCTGTTCGGCTATCGACTTTTCCAGCGTCCAGACTTGCGCAAAGCTGCCCTCCCCAACCCACAGGCGTACCTGCAGCAGGAGAATGAGAACAACCATGAAAGCCCAGAGCAACTTCATCAATACCGATTCCGTTCAGGAGTTAACCGATCAAAAATTCAACATTTGGCATTAAGTATAGACCTTAGAGTAGATTAGCAACAAATTCATCTAACTGATTGGCCAAAAAGGCCATCGTGACTAAATGGTCATTCAAGTCACGATGGCCTAATCCTTTAGCCTTGGCCTTTAATCTCACTCAATCCACGATAAGGCGCCTTACCTTCCAGCGCCTCTTCAATGCGCAGCAACTGGTTGTACTTGGCAACACGATCAGAACGGCACAGAGAGCCCGTCTTGATTTGACCAGCACAAGTAGCGACCGCAAGATCCGCAATGGTGGTGTCTTCTGTTTCACCAGAACGGTGGGAAATAACCGCGGTAAACCCTGCATCTTGTGCCATCTTGATGGCATCCAGAGTTTCGCTAAGGCTACCAATCTGATTAAACTTGATCAGGATAGAGTTAGCCACACCCGTATCGATACCACGCTTTAGAATTTTGGTGTTAGTGACAAACAAATCGTCTCCCACCAGCTGTACTTTGTCGCCGATCTTGTCAGTCAACACTTTCCAGCCGTCCCAATCGCTCTCGTCCATGCCATCTTCAATGGACACGATCGGATAACGCTCGGCCAACCCGGCCAAGTAATCAGCAAAGCCTGTCGAATCAAAGCTCTTGCCCTCACCAGCTAATACGTACTGGCCATCTTTGTAAAACTCAGAAGCGGCGCAATCCAAAGCTAGGGTAATGTCGGTGCCAAGCTTGTAACCCGCCTTTTCAACAGCTTCCTGGATAATAGCCAGAGCCGCTTCGTTAGATGGCAGGTTGGGAGCAAAGCCGCCCTCATCACCAACAGCCGTGTTCAAACCCTGCGACTGCAGCACTTTTTTCAAGCTGTGGAAAATTTCAGCGCCAATGCGCAGAGCATCCGCAAAGCTCTTGGCAGCAACAGGCTGTACCATGAACTCTTGGATATCTACATTGTTATCCGCGTGCTCACCGCCGTTCAAAATATTCATCATAGGTACAGGCATGCTAAATTTGCCAGTGGTACCGTTGATGTCAGCGATATGCTCATAAAGCGGCTTACCCAGAGACTCCGCCGCCGCTTTCGCCGCTGCCAGTGACACAGCCAAAATAGCGTTCGCGCCCAGATTAGCTTTGTTCTCAGTGCCATCCAGTTCCAGCATGATGTTATCCAGCCCACGCTGGTCAGCCGCATCGTTGCCTTTCAGTGCACCCAGAATTTTGCCGTTAATGGCTTCGACTGCCTTACGTACGCCTTTACCGAGGTAACGGGATGCATCGCCATCACGTAGCTCCAGTGCCTCACGGGAACCAGTAGAGGCGCCGGACGGTGCACAAGCACGGCCAAGAGTACCGTCTTCCAGAATCACGTCCGCTTCTACCGTGGGGTTACCACGGGAATCCAGAACCTCACGGGCTTTAATGTTGGCAATCTTGGTCATTCTAGGGAGTCTCCAAGTTTTCAATTCAAAGGTCATTAACAGAAGTCTGATCAAGAGCAAGGCTAAAACACGAACACCGCCATTCAGGCGGTGTCGATAGGTTTAAAACTCTTCACAAGGTCATCTACAGCCTTCACACGCTGCAAAAACGGCTCTAGCTGGCTGAGTCGCAAAGCGCAAGGACCATCGCACTTCGCCTCATCCGGGTTCGGGTGAGCCTCTAAAAACAGCCCCGCCAACCCCTGAGACATGCCTGCAAGCGCCAGGTCTGTTACCTGAGCACGACGGCCACCAGCAGAATCTGCCCGACCGCCGGGCATCTGCAATGAGTGGGTCACATCGAACATAACTGGCACATCCATGGACTTCATGATGCCAAAGCCGAGCATGTCCACCACCAAATTATTGTACCCGAAACTACTGCCTCGCTCGCACAAGATAACCCGGTCGTTTCCAGCCTCTGCACACTTGGTGATGATGTGCCTCATCTCCTGTGGTGCCAGAAACTGGGCCTTCTTGATGTTGATCGCCGCGCCGGTTTCCGCCATGGCAACCACCAGATCCGTCTGGCGGCTCAAAAATGCGGGCAGCTGAATGATGTCACAAACCTCAGCCGCAGGCGCCGCCTGTGCAGCTTCATGAACATCAGAAATAATAGGAACACCGAACTTGCCCTTAATATCGGCCAGTATCTGCAAGCCTTTATCGAGCCCCGGCCCCCGGAAGGACGTCACCGAAGAACGGTTCGCTTTATCGAAAGACGCTTTAAATACGTAAGGAATGCCCAGCTTGCGGCACACCTCAACGTAGGCTTGTGCAACCTCGAATGCCATCTCTGGAGATTCCAGAACGTTCATACCGCCAAACAGCACAAACGGCTTATGATTGGCTATGTCGATATCAGCAACAGTAACAGTGCTCTGGGCCATTATCAGGATTCCTTACGGTTCGCCAACGCAGCTTCCACAAAGCCCTTGAACAGCGGGTGGCCGTCGCGGGGAGTCGAGGTAAATTCCGGATGAAACTGACAAGCAACAAACCAGGGGTGATCGGCAACTTCCACCACCTCTACCAATTTGCCATCGGTAGAGCGACCTGAAACATGCAGGCCTGCAGCTTCCAATTGTGGCAGGAAATGGTTGTTCACCTCATAACGGTGACGATGGCGCTCGCGAATGGTTTTTCTGCCGTAGCAGTTCGCAATATTGGAGCCCTCAGTTAGCACGCAATCCTGGGCGCCCAAACGCATAGTACCGCCAAGATCGGAGGCGTCGGTACGCTCCTCGCGCTCACCAGTTGCATCTAGCCACTCGGTGATCAAACCAATCACGGGCTCCGGTGTGTGCTCACGGAATTCGGTACTATGAGCATCAACCAAGCCCGCCTTGTTACGGGCGTATTCAATAACGGCCACCTGCATACCCAGGCAAATACCCAAGTAAGGCACCTTGTTCTCTCGGGCGTACTGTACGGTGCGGATTTTACCTTCCACGCCACGCTCACCAAAGCCACCAGGTACCAAGATTGCATCTGCGCTGTCCAGCATTTGAGTGCCATCACGCTCGATGTCTTCGGAATCAATATAATTGATCTTAATCTTGGTGCGAGTCTTAATGCCTGCATGGAGCAGAGATTCGATCAACGACTTGTAGGCCTCAAGTAACTCCATGTACTTGCCGACCATAGCAATCGTTAATTCTTGCTCCGGGTTCATCAGCGATTCGACGACGTTATCCCACTCACTGAGATCCGCTTCACGAGCATCAAGATTGAAGCGCTCAACAACCAACTGATCCAGACCATGCTCATGCAGCATGCGGGGAATGGCGTAAATAGATTTGGCGTCGCGCAACGGAATAACAGCACGTTCTTCCACATTGGTGAACAGTGCAATTTTTCGACGTGAGCTGATGTCCACTTCATGATCAGAGCGGCACAACAAAACGTCTGGCTGCAAACCGATGGAACGCATTTCTTTCACAGAATGCTGGGTCGGTTTGGTTTTGATTTCGCCAGCCGTAGCTATGTATGGCACCAATGTGAGGTGCATAAACAGCGCTCGAGTAGAACCCACTTCAACCTTCAGTTGACGGCAGGCTTCGAGGAACGGCAGGGATTCAATGTCACCCACAGTTCCACCCACTTCAACCAAAGCCACATCAACACCGGCGGCGCCTTCAACAACACGACGCTTAATTTCATCAGTGATGTGGGGAATAACCTGTACGGTGCCACCGAGATAATCACCGCGACGCTCTTTGCGGATGACCTCTTCGTACACACGGCCAGTGGTGAAGTTATTGCGACGAGTCATCGGCGTACGGATGAAACGCTCATAGTGGCCAAGATCCAGATCGGTTTCAGCACCGTCTTCGGTAACAAAGACCTCACCGTGCTGGAACGGACTCATGGTGCCTGGGTCCACGTTGATATACGGGTCCAGCTTGAGGATAGTGACCTTCAGGCCGCGAGCCTCGAGGATCGCAGCCAGGGAGGCCGATGCGATTCCTTTCCCCAGTGAGGACACAACACCGCCGGTGACGAAAATATAACGCGTCATGCAGATTCCATGATTATCAGGTTCTGTGAAGGAGGGAGATTGTCATCTCAAGATGGGACGCCAGACTACCAGAAAGCCCCCAGCGACTCAATTACAATCCCGCTCTACAATTAGCCGCCAGCCGGCCGCAGGGGCGCTTCCGCAGTATTGTTCAGAGCACCATAAATCGCCAATACCGATCAGCTCTTTCTCGCCCCCCAAACCCCAGAAAACAAGGGGTAGACGACCCCTTTCCCAAGGTGGAACGGCCTGCTCCTGAAGCCATTTCTTCAGGGGTTTGGAAGGGCCCTCCACACAAAAACGGACGCGTTCTCCGCCCTGCCTCGTACATATTCGTATTGGCGGCCACTCCGTTTCCGCTGTAGACGCCGGCACCAGCCGAATCACCCACTCGCCCCAGTTTACCGGCCGGCCTGCCTCAAGCGGCACAGGCTCGCACGGCAAATCAGGCATACTGGAAACCAAATAAAGCTCTCCCTGAAAACGTCGCAAGCTATAACCATCTGCCCGCAACTCGGGAGATCTGTCGTCCGCTGCCTGCAATAAATCATGCAGCACCTGAGACCAGTCGCCTACCGACGGAGGCTGATACCCGGCGTGCAGGATCCACCAGTGCAGAAGGTTTTTCTGTTCCGCGAGAGAAAGGGCGCTTAATCCTGCAACCGGAAGGCGTCGCTCATACCCTCCTAACGCTTGCCATTGTATTTCCGCCAGTCGCTGATTTAGAAAACCACTTTCCGAGCAGGCACTCGCACTGTGCTGAAGACGTTTAGTCAGGCCAGGCCACCGCTTTCTAAGCGCTGGCAAGATGCTCAGTCGGAGGAAGTTGCGATCGAACCGTTGATCTGTGTTACTGGGGTCATCAATCCATGAAATACCGGCTAGGCGTGCATTCCGCTCAAGCTCTGACCGCTCAATGCCCAGCAATGGTCGAGTAAGGTGTCCAGCTCCCAGAGGTCGGCTCTTAGGCATGCCAGCAAGACCTGCGACACCACTGCCACGGAACATACGAAAAAGCACTGTTTCGGCCTGATCATCACCGTGATGGGCCATCAGCAGAGTGTCGCCAGGTTCAAGTAGCGCCTCGAAGGCCTGATAGCGAGCCTTGCGGGCTGACTCCTCAAGACCTTCACTTGGACCACTGCCCAGCTTAACCGTCACTGACTGAACCGTGAAAGGCACACTCAGTTCGGCGCACACATTCCGACAGAAAGTCTCTGTCTCACCGGCATTAGCTTGAAGCTGATGATTTATATGCACCGCCCGCACACCAGGGTGGCAGCGTGCAGCAAGATGCAGAAGGAGGATGGAATCCAGGCCACCGCTGAGGGCAACCCAGAGCCGCCGGTAGCCAGAAACGGCCTTTACCGGCGCACTCAACGCCTCCGAAAAGGCGCACCCGGGTGCGGGCTTAGCGCCCTGTGTCATAGCGGGTTAACCGCTCATACCGCCGGGAAACTAGCTCGTCCAGAGGCAGACGACTGAGCTCTGCCATGCCATTGCCAAGGGTTTCGCGCAGGGCTTCCGCCATTTTTTCGGGGTTGCGGTGGGCGCCACCAAGGGGTTCAGAGATAACGTTGTCCGCCAGCCCAAGATCTTTCAGGCGATCTGCCGTCACGCCCATGGCTTCAGCTGCCTGGGAGGCGTACTCAGCACTTTTCCACAATATGGAAGCGCAGCCTTCCGGCGATATAACCGCATAGGTAGAGTACTGCAGCATATTAAGCTGATCGCACACGCCAATGGCCAGTGCACCGCCAGAACCACCCTCACCGATCACCGTAGAGATGATCGGCGTTTTGAGCCGAGACATCACTGCCAGGTTGAACGCTATGGCCTCACTCTGACCCCGTTCTTCAGCACCTATGCCAGGATAAGCACCCGGGGTGTCTATAAACGTGAGAATGGGCATCCTGAAGCGCTCTGCCATTTCCATTAAACGCAGGGCTTTGCGATACCCTTCGGGGCGCGGCATGCCAAAGTTACGCTTGACCTTATCCCTCACTTCGCGGCCTTTCTGGTGGCCGACAATCATTACGGGCTTGTTGTTCAGCCGTGCGGTACCACCCACGATAGCCTGATCGTCTGCATATCGGCGGTCACCATGGAGCTCATCAAAATCATCAAAGATCATTTCGATGTAGTCCTTGGTGTAAGGGCGACGCGGGTGCCGTGCAAGACGGGCCACATCCCAAGGGTGCAGATCTGAAAAAATACTCTCGGTCAGGCTGACGCTCTTCTTTTTCAGCCGGGTAATTTCATCAGAAATATTAATATCGGTGTCGTTGCCAACCATACGAAGCTCTTCAATCTTCGCTTCAAGGTCTGCAATCGGCTGCTCAAAATCCAGATAATTAGGGTTCATGATGTTCCATCATTTTATTGCTAGGCGGGACGGCGCTCCGCCAATACAGAATTTGGTACAAAGATAGCAGTGCTCGGGTCATCGCTAAAGCGGACATTGGTATGAGTCCGCAATCTGACGAATATTTAATTTCCCGCACAATTCTTTGCATTATTCATTTAATCATAGACCAGTTCCACGCACCGGTCGCCCACCAGGTACTTCAACTCCAACAGCAAATTGTCATCCGGCTGCACACGCCATGACTCTCCCAACTCAATTCGGGTGCTGGCTTCGGGGCTACTGTATTCAATCCAGACTGGGCTACCCTCGCAGCGAAACGGCCTCAACGTACTGTCGATTTTATCCAGAAGACCGTTCTGCATCTGATCAGCACGAAGGTTCAGCTTCAAACCTCGGCTAAACTGTTTGCGAGCGCTAGGTACGTCCATCACCGAGTTCACGCGCATTTTCATCTGACCAGAGTAATCATCGTGACTTACCTGACCTTCAACCACAATCACCTGATCTGATTGCAGCAGCTCCCGATGCTCAAAAAACGCCTCGGAAAACAACGTAGCTTCAATTCGCGCGCTGCGGTCATCCAGGGTAATAAAGCACATGGTAGAACCCGTGCGGGTTTTCATGGTTCGCTGTGCAATCACCAGCCCGGCAACACGCTGAGGCGTTTTATTGGGCTTGAGATCGGCAATGGATGACCGCACGAACCGCCGAACTTCTCGCTCGTATTCATCAAACGGATGGCCGGTAAGGTATAGGCCCAGGGTGTCTTTTTCACCTTTCAGGCGCTGCTTTTCAGGCCACTCCCGTATATCGGCCACATCGTCATACGGATCGCCGCCGTCACCGGCTTCCAGCATTTCCCCGAACATATCCATCATACCCACGGATTCGTTACGGGATTGCTGATCGGCCTGCTGCACTGCTTTCGGGACACTAGCCATAAGCTGGGCGCGACTGGCACCGAGCTTATCCATGGCGCCGGAGCGAATGATGGCTTCCATGGCACGCTTGTTGATCTTTTTGAGATCGACCTTGCGGCAGAAGTCGAAAATATCCTGATAAGGTTCGCCATCAGCCCTGCCGTCCACGATGGCTTGAATAGGGCCTTCACCCAGCCCTTTGATGGCGCCAAGCCCATAAACAACCTGACCTTCATCGTTAACGGTAAAGGTATATTCTGAGCGGCTGACATCTGGCAACACCAGATCCAGCTTGAGGTTGCGACACTCCTCTACCAGTGTCACCACCTTGTCGGTATTCTGCATATCCGCAGTCAGTACCGCAGCCATAAACTCGGCTGTGTAGTGCGCTTTCAGCCACAATGTTTGGTATGACACCAGAGCATAAGCAGCTGAGTGAGATTTATTGAAGCCGTAGCCCGCAAACTTCTCTACCAGGTCAAATATGTTTTCCGCGAGGGTTTTGTTAATACCATTGCTTTCGCAGCCATCAAGGAAAAACTGCTTCTGCTTAGCCATTTCCTCAGGTTTTTTCTTACCCATGGCGCGGCGGAGCATGTCTGCGTTACCCAGAGAGTAGCCCCCCATTACCTGAGCAATCTGCATAACCTGTTCTTGGTAAAGGATAACCCCATAAGTGGGCTCCAGAACCGGCCTTAGGCCTTCGTATTGATAATCAGGGTGTGGGAAAGACATCGGCTGTTTGCCGTGCTTACGGTCGATAAAGTCATCAACCATGCCCGACTGCAGCGGCCCTGGGCGGAACAACGCCACCAGTGCAATCATATCCTCAAGGGAGTCTGGCTGAAGCCGACGGATTAGATCTTTCATGCCGCGGGATTCCAGCTGGAACACAGCGGTAGTCTCAGCCTTTTTCAGCATCTCGAATGAGCGAGCATCCACGAGCGGAATCTCGCTGATATCCAGCGGCGCTAATCCTCGGCTTGCTCGCCTTGGATTGATCATCTTCAAGGCCCAGTCGATGATGGTCAGCGTTCGCAGGCCAAGAAAGTCGAACTTCACCAACCCGGCATCTTCCACATCGTTTTTGTCGAACTGGGTAACCAGGCTGCCGCCGTCGTCGTCACAGTACAACGGCGAGAAATCGGTAATCTTCGTTGGCGCAATAACAACACCACCAGCGTGTTTACCTGCGTTCCGGCACACACCTTCAAGCTTAAGCGCCATTTCCCAGATTTCTTGGGCTTCTTCATCCTGTTCTAAAAACTCTTTGAGCGAGGGCTCCTGTTCAACCGCATTAGCCAGAGTCATACCCACTTCGAAGGGAATCATTTTGGACAGCTTGTCTGCCAGGCCGTAAGACTTACCCTGAACCCGGGCAACATCCCGCACGACTGCCTTCGCTGCCATGGTTCCAAAAGTGATGATCTGGGAAACGGCTTCCCGACCGTACTTTTCGGCCACGTAAGCAATAACACGATCCCGCCCTTCCATGCAGAAGTCGACATCGAAGTCGGGCATGGAGACCCGCTCTGGGTTCAAGAACCGCTCGAACAGCAGATCGTACTCCAGCGGGTCCAGATCTGTGATGAGCTGGGCATAAGCGACCAACGAGCCGGCGCCCGAACCACGGCCGGGGCCCACCGGCACGCCGTTGTTCTTGGCCCATTTGATAAAGTCCATTACGATCAGGAAGTAGCCGGGAAACCCCATCTGGATAATAATATCCAGCTCAAAATTAAGCCGCTTGTAATAGGCTTCACGCTTGCTGTCGTACTCGGGGTCATCCTTAGGAAGGGTTTTGGCCAGACGATCCTCCAATCCTTCCTCAGATACCTGGCGGAAATACTCGTCCATGGTCAGGCCTTCAGGCACCGGATAATTGGGCAAGAAGTACTCCCCCATACGCACGGTTACCGAGCAACGCCGGGCTATTTCTACGGTATTCTGAATGGCTTCAGGAATATCGCTGAACAGCTCAATCATTTCTTCTGAACTGCGAAGGTACTGCTGGTCGCTAAAACGGCGGTCGCGGCGAGGATCGTCCAATGCTCGGCTTTCACCGATACAAACCCGGGCTTCATGGGCCTCGAAGTCATCAGCCTTAAGAAAGTGTACATCGTTCGTGGCAACAACTGGCAGCCCGAGGTTTTGAGCCAGTTCAACGCTCATGTGCAGGCAATCCTCATCCCCTGCCCGTCCGGTACGCTGCAATTCCAGATAATAAGATTCGGGGTACAGGTTCATCCAGTATTCGGCCCTGGCCTTGGCCAGTTCAGGCTTGCCCGCCAGCAGTGCCTTGCACACATCACCCATTTTGGCGCCAGACATGGCAATCAGGCCGCTTGTTCGGCTTTCCAGCCAATGGCGCTGAATAATTGGCTTGCCGTATTTCTGCCCTTCGGTGTACCCGAGGGAAATAATTTCGGTGAGATTCAGATAGCCGTCGTTATCCCGAGCCAACAACGTTAGCCGGAACGGGTTTTCTGGCTCATCAGGATTTTCCAGCCAGAGATCTGCGCCAATAACAGGCTTCACGCCGGCACCGGTGGTCTCCTTGTAAAACCGCACCAGCGAGCACATGTTGGACTGCTCTGTGAGCCCCACAGCCGGCATGCCCAACTCTACTACTCGCTTAACCAGTGGCTTAACCCGAACTAGGCCATCCACCATGGAGTGTTCGGAGTGCACGCGAAGGTGTACAAAAGTCTGCGACATAACGTCAGGTTTTTCCTGCATGTATATTCATTAGAGTGTGTGAAAACGTCTCTGAAAAAGAGCACCTAAAAGAGTCCGCAGCATTTAGCCGCCAATCAGTGCCCGTATATCTTCTTCTGTTTGCGGGCCAAAGCGGGCTTCCAGAAGGTTCCCGTCGGGATCCACAACAAAGGTTGCTGGCAACGCAATCGGGAGTTCCCATTTAAATTCCGGACCCGGATCCTGCACAAGCATGGTGTATTCAATACCCATGCGCTCGCCGAGATCCACCAGGGACTGGCCCTTCACATCGTCAAAGTTCACCCCTAGAACGGTAATATCTGGCGCTTTGTTCAACTCATTCAGCTCGGGAATTTCTTCCAAGCAAGGCTTACACCATTCAGCCCAGTAGTTGACCAGTACCCATTGACCACGAAGGTCATTCCACGCCAGTTTCGGGCCTTCAGCCCGTTCCAGCTCAACTTTTTGACAGCCAGCCAGCAAGGCCAAACAAAACAGCACACATGCAACGGTTGCGCGCCGGGAAAACCGGTGAATGACAGGGTTCTGCACGGGAAAACCTCCTGTTAGACTGCTCGCCACAGATAATTGCGGCTCCATTTCAACAAACAGGCACGAACATGACAGAACCTATCCGGATTTTCCACAACCCACGCTGTTCAAAATCTCGCCAGACTCTTGAGCTACTCACAGAACGGGGTATTGAACCGGAGATTATACGCTACCTTGAAACGCCCCCGACAGAACTGGCGCTGTCAGATATTCTTGACGCGCTCGGCCTCGAACCTCGGCAACTGATGCGCACAGGGGAACAGGAGTATAAGGAACTTGGTCTGGACAACACGGATCTGAGCCGAACACAGCTGATTGCTGCTATGGTAGCAACCCCGAAATTGATTGAACGACCCATTGTACTCGCCAACGGCAAAGCGGCGGTTGGCCGTCCACCGGAAAACGTTCTAACGATTCTCTGATTTTACAAGCGCTGATTAAAGGACGCCAAAATGCCTGAGCAACTGCCCTATGTTCTGATTTTGTATTACAGCCGCAACGGTCAAACTGCAGAACTGGCAAATCAAATCGCCCGGGGTGTTGCGAGGGTAGCCGGTATTGAAGCGAAGTTGCGCTGCGTTCCTGCGGTATCGCCAAATACAGAAACCTCGCTGCCACCGGTTCCGGATGCAGGTGCGCCTTACGCCAGCAAATCTGATTTAGCCAACAGTGCTGGCCTGGCGATTGGTAGCCCAACCCGGTTCGGCAATATGGCGGCGCCTCTGAAGCACTTTCTGGACACCACCGGAGATCTTTGGCTTAGCGGCGCGCTGGTGGGCAAACCGGCAGGGGCGTTTACCTCAACGGGAAGCCTGCACGGGGGCCAGGAGAGCACACTGCTGACCATGATGGTGCCCTTGCTTCACCACGGCATGGTGTTGTGTGGGTTGCCTTATACAGACCAAAACCTGAGTAAAACAGCAACCGGGGGCACACCTTATGGCCCAACGCACTGGGCCGGAACCGCTGAACAACAGCCTTTGAGCAAGCATGAAAAAGCCCTTTGCCAATCGTTTGGCGAGCGCTTGGGAAAACTAGCGCTCAGACTGGCAGACTGACACAAACACCCTTGCGCAACGTAAAATCTCGTACCCAACATCTGGAACCTGACCATGCTCCACAACCCAAAAGCCCGACAGACTGCCCGGGCAACCCAGTTTCTTTACTTGGCCGTATTGGCCACCCTGTTGCTTACCACTTTCTACCCGGCGCCGGTTGAAGGGGTTTCCATAGCACTGATGCTCTCAGTCAAGTTGATTCCACTGCTGGCGCTTGCCGTACTCGTGTTCCGTGGCAACAACCGCGGTTATATCTGGCTGGCCTTTGTGGTGATCTTCTATTTCACTCAAGCGGTGGTTACCGCTTGGTTGAGCCAGGGGGCACCAGGCCCGGTTATGCTCACGATACTTACTTTCCTGTTATTCACCATGGCGATGGTTCATCTGAAAGTGAATCGGCCGATTTCAGGCTGAAATGCGTCCATACCGGAAAGTGACACCCTATGTCCGATTCCAATAAAACAGAGCACCCATCGCGCCCGCCTGCGCCGCCACGGAGTACGCTGACTCTGCGGGACATCTGTACGGCGTTGGTTAGCGATGGCGAAATCAACCAGAGCAACGCAGAACGAGTGCTCTCTGCCAATCTTGGGGCCGCCAGCAACCAAGCTGCAAAGCGCCATCCATTAGAGCTAGTAGCCATTGCTGCACTTAGCAGTGAAAAAAGCGGCAAGACGCTGGATCTAGACCGGCTGACACAGTGGTTGGCAGGCTGGGCCGATCAGCCCTACTACCATATCGATCCCTTAAAAATTGATACGCCGGCAATAGCCCGGGTCATGTCCTATGCGTTTGCCCAGCGCCACGGCATTCTGGCTGTAGAGATCGGCCAGGAAGAAATCTTGATCGCCAGCGCTGAACCCTTCAAAAGTGACTGGGAAACAAACCTTCGCCAAGCGGTGCGTAAGGATATTCGTCGAGTAGTGACGAATCCTGAGGATATCCGTCGCTACACGGTCGAGTTCTATCAGTTAGCCAGTTCCGTTAGCAAAGCCAGCGGCGGCCAGGCACCTGGCAACAGCGCCGGCCACCAGAATCTGGAGCAGCTGCTGGAACTGGGCGCCAGCGACAGCGCCGATGCCAACGACCAGCATGTGGTGCGAATTGTTGACTGGTTGTTGCAGTACGCCTTTGATCAACGTGCATCGGATATTCACATTGAGCCAAGGCGCACCCTCACCCACGTGCGCTTTCGGATTGATGGCGTGTTGCATAACGTCTATGAATTTCCCGAACATGTAGGCATGGCCATTACCAGCCGGCTCAAGATTTTGGGACGGTTGAACGTTGCAGAAAAACGCAGGCCCCAAGATGGCCGACTAAAAACCCGCAAACCCGATAACGGCGAAGTAGAGCTGCGCCTAGCTACCATGCCCACAGCGTTCGGGGAAAAAATGGTGATGCGGATTTTTGACCCAGACGTGCTACTGAAATCCTATGAACAGCTAGGTTTCACCCGTGAAGACCGGGAGCGCTGGCAAGAAGCAACCTCAAAGCCCCACGGAATTGTGCTGGTTACCGGCCCTACGGGTTCAGGTAAAACCACCACTTTATATTCCACGCTGAAACAGATCGCTTCATCCGAGCTGAACGTCTGCACCATCGAAGACCCCATCGAGATGGTTGAACCAGCGTTTAACCAGATGCAAGTTCAGACCAATATTGATCTAACTTTTGCAGCAGGTGTCCGGGCTTTGCTGAGGCAAGATCCAGACATCATTATGATCGGCGAAATTCGCGACTTGGAAACTGCCGAAATGGCCGTACAGGCCGCACTGACCGGGCACCTTGTGCTCTCGACATTGCATACAAATGATGCGCCAAGCGCTCTGACCCGAATGATGGAGCTGGGCATCCCGCCCTACCTGATTCGCGCAACCGTGCTGGGTGTTATGGCGCAGCGATTGGTTCGCACGTTGTGCCCACACTGCAAAGCGCCCGCTCCCGTTGACACCCAGGCATGGCAAACGTTGACCAAGCCCTGGAAAGCACCGCCGCCTAAACAGTTCCACAAGCCCGTAGGCTGCCTGGAATGTCGCAATACCGGCTACATGGGCCGAGCGGGCGTTTACGAGATTATGACGCTTTCAGGTGCACTAACGAGCCAGATTACAGATCAATGTGAGCTTGAGCAGCTGCGCCGGGACGCCTATAAAGAAGGCATGAAATCCTTGCGATTAAGCGGTGCTCAAAAAGTGGCCAATGGCCTGACCACCGTTGAAGAAATTCTCAGGGTGACGCCGGAAAGCCAACGCTAGCAGACAGCAACCTACACCTAAGCTCCTGGCCTTAGCCCGCACTGCTCCAGTAGCGTTTGCCAGCTTTTGGTGTGATCGGCTACAGCTTTATCCAGATTCGCCCAAATGCTCTTGCCTCCTTTCAAGGCCAGCGTTGACTCGTACCATCTTTGGAAATGCTCCGGCATAACATCACTCTGCATGTTCGCTAGCCTAGACAGGGGTTCGATCAGATCTGTGCGAGCTCGTCGCAAGTCAGCGAGGTAAGGTTGGATTTTCCCGATATAAATACTGAAAAACATGCCCTGAACAATGTCGGACTGATTGTTAGCATTGCCGTTCAGGCACAGCGGACGGGCTTCCAAGCGCTGACGAATTAGATGTGTGGCATCCCCGAGTCGGGTCGTGACCAAGTGGGCGCTATTGATAAGCTGCCCTGCCCGGTATTCTGCCTGCCAGCGCTGATGCACCTTGCCCCAAAAATCCGTATCCACATCAAAGTTCTGTTCCAGAAGCTCCGCTACGGCTTTGTTTAACTGGCGGGCGTCACGGGCAAGGTCTGAAGCCGGGTCTGCAGCCTCGACAGGATACTCTCCCTTGGCAAACGTGAATAACGTTTCCACTTCCTCCACGCCCCAGGTTGCGTTCCAGATGGCAATAGGCAAGGATTCCCGTTTGCTGGTAATGGCCTGATTTAAGATATCTTTAAGCTCTTCATCCTCTACCGTGTTCAGGCAGTCGCCCGCAGCCTTAATAAACTGAACTTCGTAACGCAGGCGGTTAAGAGGCTGCATCACCTTGCCCATCACGGAGTTTTTCTCGCCAACCACGTATTGCAGCTCACAGCTGTACAGTGACAGGAAGTCCAGCATACCCAGCTCTAGATCAGGCATCGACAGCACTCGATTACGACGTCTCGGTATCCGCTCGGAGGCTGGAATCTCGGAAAATGCCGGCTCCACATCCAGAACTCGGCCAACCCGCTCTACGTATTCGTCCATCATAGGACGGGCATCCGAAAAGGGGTTACAAGCCGCCAGCAAACACGCCATCACAGCCAGGAAAAACAACTTGGCAATTCGAGCTCCCGTCATGCTCACCTCCAACCGCCAGCCAATTAACAGCTACCGCCTTTTCAGCAGGGAATCCACCTCGGCAAAGTCTCTGGCAACAAAGCGCCCTGTCTCCGGCAGCTCTGCCTCGCGAACGAGCCACGCTGTTTTCATACCGGCAATTTCAGCAGCCTTCAGCTCAGCTTCAACATCCGAGAGGAACAGGATTGTTTCGGCTTCTACCCCAAGCTCTTCGACAATGTTTCGGTAGGCTTTCGGCTCTTTCTTGCCACCAACTCGGGTGTCAAAATAGCCAGAGAAAAACGGCGTGAGATCACCTGACTCGGAAAAGCCAAAGATCAGTTTCTGGGCCTTAACAGAACCGGATGAATAGACATATAAACGCAACCCACGGTCGTGCCAGTGCTGCAAATACAGCGCAGCATCTTCGTAAATATGGCCTTTAAGCTCTCCTTGCTGATATCCCTGCTGCCAGACCATGCCTTGGAGTGTTTTGAGTGGTATTGCCTTACGGTCTTCACGAATCCACGATTGCAGCGTTTCAATCAGCGCCTCAATATCCTTTCGATCTATCCCGGAGTCATCTGCCACCAGATCAAGCTGCTCCGAAACGTCTGGGCGGGTCTGCTGCTCGCAAATAAACGCCGGCAAGTGCTCGTCCGCGTAGGGGAACAACACGTCGTGCACAAAAGATATTGAGCTAGTGGTGCCTTCAATATCCGTAAGAATCACCCGTATCATAGGGCTGCTCCTTCCAACGCCTCAAAACGTGGCAGACGCCCGGCGATATCCTCGCCGGTAAAATCCGCAACCCAACCTTCAGGGTTGGTAAACAAACGAATGCAGGTAAACTCCGGCTCCGGGCCCATATCAAACCAGTGTTTGGTGCCTTTGGGCACGCTGATCAGATCGTTTTTCTGGCACTGAACCGCAAACACCTGGCTACCAAGGTGTAGGTAGAAGATACCCTGGCCGCGCACAAAAAAGCGTACCTCGTCTTCACTGTGGGTATGCTCATCCAGAAACTTCTGCCGGAAGGCCTTTTTCTGAAGGTTATCCGGATTGAGACTCACCACATCGGCAGTCTGAAAACCGCTCTCCGATTTCAACTTGGCGATTTCTGCACTGTAGGCTTCCAAAATCTGTTCCGGAGCTGCGCCCGCCGGCAGGTCTTGGGTTAGCCAGCGTTCAAAGCGGATACCCTTGTTTTCAAGCAGCTTGCCGATCTCTGCGGGGTCGTCCGTTACTGTCAGAGCGGTGTCCGGGTTATGCGCATCAAAAGTACTCAAAATTGTCATGGGCGAACCCTCATGGTTGCAAGCTCACATTCAAACAAAAACTCAAAAGCTTCCACGTGCCGTAGGCAATCAGCCATGGTTTTACCCCAAGTGTACAGCCCGTGCCCACGAATCAAGTAACCAGGTTGCTCTGGGTGATCGAGAAACCATGCCTGGGTTTCCAGAGCAAGCGCTTCAATGTTCTGCGTGTTCTCGAACACCGGAACCGTTACGGTTGACTCATGAGTCTGTATACCGTCAAAGGCTTTTTGCAGCTCATACCCTTCAAACGTTAAGTGCTCCCCTGCAGGCAGGAGCCGGCTCAGCACGGTCGCATTCACAGAATGGGTATGAAGAACCACGCCGACATTCGGAAACACCTGGTACAACACAGTGTGCAGCAAGGTTTCCGCAGAAGCGCGGCAATCACTCTGCACCGGCCGACCCTCAAGGTCGACCACCATAACGTCACCCGCACCCAGTTGTCCTTTGTGGCGGCCCGATACCGTAATGGCAATGTGCTCGTTATCTATGCGGGCAGAATAGTTACTACTTGTGGCCGGAGACCAGCCGCGCCCGTAAAGGAGGCGCCCGGCATCCACAATGGATTCAGCAACAACGGCGTACTGGTTTATATCAAACACGGTTTACTTTCCCGAAGGTGAAGAGCATGGCTCGTGGGCTGTTCGCAAATGATGCCGCGCCTCAATCAGATCAGCAACAACGGAAATGGCAATTTCTGCGGGAGTTTTACTGGGGATATTAATGCCAATGGGTGCTCGCAAACGCTTCACTCTTGCTGCCTCAAGCCCTAGTGACTCCAAGCGCTCTCGCCGCGCCTCAGAGGTTGGCTTTGAGCCCATAGCGCCAACATAGAACGCCGGTGACTGCAGCGCCGCCAGCAGGCCCATGTCGTCTATTCTCGGGTCGTGAGCCAGCGCCAACACACCGCACCAGGAATCCCTAAAAGACTCGGCAATCAAATCGTCCGGCAGGCGCCGGTCAAGAGGCAAGTGATTATGCCCCCAGCCAGACGCAAACGTCTCACGGGGCTCACACAGGGTAACGGTGAAATCGGCAGCCGTCGCAAATTCAGCCACATAGCGCGCCACCTCGCCTACTCCGATTAGCAGTAGTCTGCATTCTGGCTGAAGCGTATGGAGCAACTCTTCCCCGTTAAATACGATACCTGGGCGGGCAGCTGATACGGCACTTTCCAGAGTGGCTACGCCTTTCAGGCTGACTCGGCGAGCCACCGGCGCTCGGTCATGGAGAGCTTCCGCCAGCCGGTTTACGTGCTCAATGGCTAGGCTACTATTACCGAAAGGCTCCACCAGCAACCGAATACGACCGCCGCATGGCAGACGGAAATCATCCCTATCGTTATCGGTAATGCCATAGTCGATAACAACTGGGCAATCCGAGCCGCTTTCCGCCGTGCGGCGCAGGAGATCTTCTTCCAAACAACCGCCTGATACAGAACCACTCCACTGCCCGGAATCACTCACCGCCAGCCAAGAGCCCGCAGGCCTGGGAGATGACCCCCAGGTTTCCACAATGGTGCATAACCACACCTGCCTGCCCTGCTCCAACCACAACAGAACATCGTCAATCACCGATGCATGACCGCCGGCCATCCGAGTGGGTGCTGCGTTAGGCATCGGCTTTCAGGGGCAAGCTGCGCTGGCGCTTGCCTGTTAACGCAAACATCGCGTTACCCAAGGCCGGTATAACCGGCGGAACACCCGGCTCTCCAACACCTGTTGGGGATACGGTGCTTTCTACGATATCTACCGTAACCTCAGGCAACTCGTACTGTCGCATCAGCTGATAATCGTGGAAGTTGCTTTGGGTAACTTGACCATTTTCAAAGGTTATCTCGCCATATAGCGCTGCGGTCAGACCAAAGATGATCCCGCCTTCAATCTGGTCTTCAACAATGCGTGGGTTAACCACTTGGCCACAGTCCACCGCGCACGCCACTTTATAAACCCGAATGGCGCCATTTTCCACACCCGCTTCAACTATCTGCGCTACAAACGTTCCAAAACTCTTGAACAGCGCGATACCCCTGGCTCGTCCTTCTGGAACCGGCTCATTCCAGCCAGCTACTTTCACAACTCGGTCGAGGACTTCTAGGTGCCTAGGCTGGCCCGCCAGCAAGTTACGGCGGAACTGGTACGGATCTTCTCCGGCTTCATGAGCCAGTTCATCCATGAAGGTTTCAACAGCGAAGCCATTGTGCGAGTAACCCACTGATCGCCAGAAAGTAACGGGCACGCCTGGATCGGTATGGGTGTGGCGAATATCAATGTTGTCCACGTTGTAGGGATACCCTATAGCCCCTTCAATGGCCGACATATCCTTGGGGGTCGCAATACCCTCGGCCAGCAAACCGACTTTACCCAAGGTGCCGTACATGAACTTAGGCGCCCAGGGGTACTGAGCAGGCGCAGCGTTGCGCACGTACCAGTCCAACAGCTGAGGGCCAACGATCTGATGATGCCATCCAATCAGCTGATTGCCTGCAAGGCCAGCTGACAGTCGGTGCAGCATGGCTGGGCGATACAAATCGTGCTGGGTGTCCTCTTCACGAGACCAGATGACCTTCACGGGCTTCTTCACCCGGTAAGCCACAGCTGACGCTTCTTCAATGTAGTCTTGGGTCAAACGACGGCCAAACCCGCCACCCAGAAAAGTGGTATTGATCGTCACATCATCCGGGGACAGGTCGGTCACTCGCGCCGCTGCAATGCGTCCAAGATCCGGAGCCTGGGTTGGTGCCCATACCTCAATGCTGTCGTTTTTATACCACGCCGTAGCGTTCATGGGCTCCAGCGTAGAGTGAGCGAGATAAGGCTGACTGTACTCGGCCTCAACAATCTTCCCAGACTCACTTTCTCCCACTTTGCGAGCTGCTGATTCATAATCACCTTCGCTACGCTCAGATTCCCCGGGATCGTCATCAGCCGCACGACGGTATGAGGCAAACACCTCATCTGTAGAAAGCGACAAGGCATCGGTGTTGTCCCACTCAACTTTCAACGCATCCTGAGCCTTGCGGGCACGCCAGTATTTATCGGCAACAATCGCCACTCCGCGCTCAATTTCGAACACATCGAGAACACCGGGCATAGCGCGAACATCTTTTTCGTTGAAAGCCTTAATCTGAGCGCCGTATCTGGGCGAGCGGCTTATCACGCCATAAACCATACCGGGAAGCTCAACATCAATGCCGTACACAGCCGTGCCCGTGGATTTTGCGCGGGCATCAAGCCGGCCATTCTGCTTGCCTATGCACTTCCACTCACTGGCCGGTTTCAGTGAGACGTCACCGCGCAACACTTCCTTGGAAGCCAATTCCACCAGCTGACCATAGCGCATGGAATCCAGGCCATTCGGATGAATCACTCGGCCCTGCCGCGCTGAGCATTCGGCTGCATCAACTCGCCAGACTCTTGCTGCAGCCATAACAAGCATCTGCCGCGCCGACGCACCCGCCGTGCGCAGTGGCTCCCAGCTAGTTGCGATACTGGTACTACCGCCAGTCAGCTGCAGTTTGTACAGCGGGTTGAGGTATTCCGGCGCCACCGGTGCAAACCGTGGCGTGATCGCGCCGGGATCGACTTCCAGTTCTTCTGCAATCAGGGTCGTTAACCCGGTGTAGGTGCCTTGCCCCATCTCAACACGAGACAGAGTAAAGTGAATCTCGTCTTTATTCGTTATCTCAAGCCAAGCATCCGGCTTCCATTGGCCGGTTTCCTCAGTGTAGCCAGTTGGCATTCCCGAGCAGCCAGGAAGCGAAAGAGACAGCATTAAAGAGCCGGATGTGCCGGCACTCACTTTAAGAAAGTCGCGTCGGTTCATCGCCATATCAGCTTTCCCCCCCAACGGCGGCCGCGTCGTAAGCCAGAGACTCTCCAGCCACTGACTCTACCGCTGCGATGATTCGCGAATAGGTACCACACCGGCACAAATTGCCTGTCATAGCAGCCACAATATCGTCCCGTGCGGGCGCCGGGTTCGTTGCCAAAAGATGGGCAGCGCTCATGATCTGGCCCGACTGACAATAACCACATTGAGGCACACCCTGCGCAATCCATGCTTCCTGCAGAGCGTGCAACTGCCCACCCGCTGCCAGGCCTTCTATGGTGGTCACCTCGCCGCCTGATGCAAACTCCACAGGCGTTGAACAGGAACGCACAGGCTGCCCGTTTAGGTGAACCGTGCAGGCGCCGCAAAGGCCAGCTCCACAACCAAACTTGGTGCCTTTAAGCCCTAGTTCGTCACGCAACACCCATAACAAAGGGGTATCACCTTCAGCATTCAGTGAACGCTGTTCGCCATTAACTCTAAGGCTCAATGCCATTCCTGCTCTCTCCCATTAATTCCCGGTGCTACCTGTGACAGCCTGGGTTCTTTATTGCTCACTCCACGACTTTTTCACCATCCTTGTTAACCCAGACTTCGCGATCATCAGTTTCCATTTTCCCGTTGGAATCCCACACTTCTCGATCCTGCGTCGCTTCGTCAACCTTGCCTTTATCATCCCAGATCACTCGATCCTTACACCCTGCCAGAGCCAGAAAAACAAACATCATTAACGCAATTTTTTTCATGACAAATACCCCAGTTGAGTTCGGTGGACAGCTTGGATTAACGCTACTGAGCCCGTCACACAGAAAATACAGCCTTAAAGTGAGCCATACAGCTCGCGATTGTGTTGCTTGTCCCGGTCACTCTTTCGCACCATGACATAAACTGCTCCAGTGCCACCATGGCGCTTCTCGGCTGAGTGGAACGCCAGCACATTCGGGAGTTCGGGCAGCCACTTGGCAAGGTAGCTTTTTAGCTGAGCTATGCCATCCGGGTTACGCTCTCCCTTGCCGTGAAGGATTATGACCGATCGCAACCCATAACGGGCGCAATCAGCGATAAATTGGAAAACTTCCCGTCGCGCCAGCTCTACGGTCATGCGATGCAAGTCGAGCCTTGCTTCAATGGCGTATTGCCCATGCTTGAGCTTGCGAAAGACTCCATGCTGAATACCGGGCCGTTGCCAGCAGAGGATATCGTGGGCGGTTAGTGGATCAACCATCTCGGAGGTCAATGGGTTAGAATCTTTGAACGATTTTTCCACAGCTGCACGCTGACGCTCCAGATGGCCGGGCGTCAGTTCTCGGGGCGTGGTTATCTCAGCGCGATTGGGCTTTCGGATACGCCGAACATCCTTCATTTCCTCAAGAAAACTGAGGCGATCGTTTTTGCTAGTCATGGCCGTGCTTTCAATAATCCGGTGAATGAGAGAACCTTACCACCGGGCGCGCTCCCTATAAAGAAAGCAGGGAGATTGCCCAAAGTTACGACCAAAAGCGGCGTAACTGAACGGAGTTGCGACCAAAATCGTAGAGTGGACACTCGCTCCGGTGATCTACACTGTTCTACAGACAGCAATAACGAAGAAGCGGAACCGGCTATGGCAGCAAATCAGGACAACACACGCCCGCAAAATACCCGCGCTATTATGGGCTTCCTGCAGGCGCACGCCCCCTTCTCTAGCATGGACGAAGACCATCTTGCCCACTTTGCTGAGCACGCCACGCTACGATTCTATGCCGACGGAGATGTAGTTCTGTCGCCAGACGACGGTATCGTTAGAAAGTTTTACGTCGTTAAACAGGGACGGATCAGAGGTGAGCGTCTTAACGAGAAAGCTGAAAAAACTGAAACCACATTTGAGATCAGCCTTGGCGAGTGCTTTCCTCTGGCCGCCATTATAGGTGAACGACCCACCCGGACACTGCACCGAGCCGCCGGCGACACGTTTTGCTTGAGCATCGAGCAAGACGCCTTCATTACCTTATTTTCCGAAAGCGAGTCATTCCGTGATTTCTGCCTGCGCGGTGTCAGTAGCCTGCTTGATCAGGTAAATCAGCGCATTCAGTCCGGTGCCATGGCGTCCATGGGGTCCAGCATATCACTGAGCACGCCTCTCGAACGCTACGCGCTTCGCAACCCGATTGTGTGCTCACCGGATCTGTCAGTGCGTAAAGCGGTCGCCCGCATGCATGAAAATGGCGTAGGCAGCATTATCATCACCGACGACAGCCGACACCCAACTGGCATATTCACCCTTCGTGATCTGCGCACAATGATTGCCGAGAATGCGGGCAGTCTTGATACTCCTGTGCGTCAGTTCATGACGAAAGATCCCTGCTACCTGCCGGCACAGGCTGATGCGTTCGACGCGGCCATGCTGATGGCAGAACATCACTTCGCCCATATTTGCGTGGTGGATGAAGAGAAAAAACTGATTGGCATGGTGTCGGAAAGAGATCTCTTCTCCCTGCAGCGGGTCGACTTGGTTAATCTTGCCCGCACCATCGGCACTGCAACGCATCTACGGACTCTGGTTAGCCTGCGCTCCGACGTATCCCGGCTAGTGGATGCCATGCTGGCTCACGGCGCTGACTCGGGTCAGGTCGTGAAAATTATTACCACGCTTAACGACGTTACCGTGCGGCGAGTTCTGGAACTGAACATTAAGAGAAATGACCCAGGCATTCCCTTCACGTGGCTCACCTTTGGCAGCGAAGGCCGGCAGGAACAAACTCTACTGACCGATCAAGATAACGGCATTCTGTTCCAGACCCCGGAACATCTGACCGAAGATCAGGTTCGTGAGAAGCTGCTGCCTTTCGCCCGGACAGTCAACGACGAACTCGCCGAGTGTGGCTTTACTCTGTGTAAAGGCAACATCATGGCCAGCAATCCCAAGCTCTGCCTGAGCGTTCGCGAATGGGATGATTGGTTTATCCGATTTATTGACGCATCCACCCCTCAAAACCTTGTCTATTCATCCATCTTTCTGGATATGAGATCCGTGTTCGGCCCAACCGACTCCTTGCACGAACTGCTAGAAAGAGTACTCACAAGAATCCGCAAAAACGATCTGTTCCAGAAAATGCTGGCCGGCAACGCATTTCAGCGAAAGCCACCGCTAACCATGTTCCGCAACTTCCGTTATGTTTCTGACGGTAAAAAACACAGCCTGGACTTGAAGCGCCAAGGCTTAGCACCTTTCGTGGAATCTGTACGTGTATTCGCGCTCGCCAACGGCGTTGAATCTGCAAACACACTTGAACGAATGAATGAGCTAGTTCAAAAAGGCGTTTTTGATGCCAAAGATGCCAACGCCTGGAAAGACGCTTACAGCCTTATTCAAGCGATTCGCATGAGGTCCCATCAGGAAATGCTCAACAAGGGCCAAGAACTCACCAACTACATCGACCCAGACGATCTGAACCCATTGGACAAACGCATTCTCCGTGAATCATTCCGGCAGGCGCAGCGCCTGCAGCAAAAGCTCGAAATCACTTACCAACTCTAAACCCAGGCCGTCGCCCCATGTTGGAACAAATCAGACAGTGGATTGAGCGCCGTCGCGCCGGCCCTACCAGCAACATGCCGCCCGAGAATTTACCTAACCCCAAAAGCCCGGGGGATCAGTTGCTCTCAAACTGCCGCCTTATTGTGCTGGATCTCGAAACGACTGGCCTGCATCCAAATAAGGATGAGGTCATTGCCGTTGGTGCAGTAGCCATCACCGGCGGCGTGATCGATCTGAGCGATCAATTCGATCTGGTGTTGAGACGTCCTGAGCTTGATATAACAGAGACGGTGCTGATTCACGGAATCGGGACAGAAGCCCTCACCCAGGGCCATGAAACCGAAGATGCGCTACTTTTTCTTCTGGAATGGATGAATGGCGACCCAGTGCTTGCATACCACTCGGCATTCGATCAGAGGTTTCTAGAAAAAACTCTTAAAGCTGAGCTTGAGTACACCAAGAATCATACCTGGATGGACGTCGCAGAACTGCTACCTGCGTTTTTCCCGAACGCACATACCGGCGGCAAAGGACTGGATCACTGGGCTGACTTTTTTGGCCTTGAAGTCAGTGCAAGACACCACGCAGCTTCCGATGCTCTGGCGACCGCCGAGCTGACACTGATTGCACTGAACAAAGCCCACAAGAGTGGCCTAAAAACACTTAAGGAACTACACGATAAACTACGCTACCACCGCCGACTGAAAAAAATACACCGCATGTAACCTAACTACCTGAAACCCCTAAAAAACAGGCACCCGTCACAGCAAAAAACCTAGAATTAGACTTTTTGCCAATATCTATAAATCGCTTGGCCGGTAAAGTCAAAGAGGAGAACAAGTAGGGGAAATACCAATATGAATAATAAACTCTCTGGCTCGCTCAGCTCACCAAAAAACCACTGCATATCAAAAACAACAAGACAGGAGTAATCCTATGTCAGGTCATAGCTACGATGCTGAACAATACTGGAAGGCGAATCTTCGCCTTATATTTGGGAGCTTGATCATATGGGCTCTGTGTTCTTATGGCTTCGCAATCCTTCTACGCCCCATGCTCGCCGGAATTGCTGTCGGCGGCACGGATCTGGGCTTCTGGTTCGCTCAACAAGGCTCGATTCTCACGTTCATTGCACTGATTTTCCACTACGCGTGGCGCATGAACAGACTCGATAAAAAATTCGGCGTGGACGAGGAGTAAGGGATGAGTCAATTTGCGATTAACATTATGTTTGTAGGTGGATCCTTCCTCCTCTACATCATGATTGCTGTTTGGGCCAAGGCTGGCAGCACGAAAGACTTCTACGTCGCCGGCGGCGGCGTTCACCCCATTACCAACGGTATGGCGATTGGTGCAGACTGGATGTCCGCAGCGTCATTCATTTCCATGGCAGGCATTATTGCAGCGAGTGGCTATGCAAGCTCTGCCTACTTGATGGGCTGGACGGGCGGTTACGTCCTGCTAGCCATGCTTTTGGCCCCCTACCTGCGCAAGTTTGGCAAGTTTACGGTTCCAGAGTTTATCGGTGACCGTTTCTATAGTAAGAATGCGCGCCTGGTTGCGGTTATTTGCCTGATTGTCGCGTCTGTAACCTATGTTATCGGTCAGATGGCCGGTGCTGGCGTGGCGTTCTCCCGATTCCTGGAAGTCGATTCCACGACAGGTTTGATTATTGCGGCTGTCGTTATCTTTATCTACTCGGTACTTGGCGGCATGAAGGGCATCACTTATACGCAAGTTGCTCAATACTGCGTACTGATCCTTGCCTACACCATTCCAGCCGTCTTTATCTCGCTGCAACTAACGGGCAACCCTATACCTGCGCTGGGGCTGTTCTCCACGCATATCGATTCTGGAATGCCGATTCTCGACAAGCTAAACCAGGTAATCACTGATGTAGGTTTCACTGAGTATTCCGCAGACGTCGACAGTCACCTGAACATGGTGCTGTTCACGCTGACCCTAATGATCGGGACTGCCGGCCTGCCTCACGTTATCATCCGCTTCTTCACCGTCCCGAAAGTTGCTGACGCTCGCTGGTCTGCTGGCTGGGCTCTGGTGTTCATTGCGCTGCTATATCTCACGGCTCCGGCTGTTGCGTCCATGGCTCGCCTGAACCTGATGACTACTATCTATCCAGATGGCACAGCTGCTGAACCGATTCAGTATGATGAGCGCCCAACCTGGATCAAAGAGTGGGAAGTTACTGGCCTGATAAAGTTCACCGACAAAAACGAAGATGGCCGCATTCAGCTGTATAACGATGATTCGTCTGAAGCAGGCACGGCTTTCCAAACACAGGCAGACGCCCGCGGCTGGAAAGGCAACGAGCTGGACGTAAATCGCGACATTCTGGTGCTCGCGAACCCCGAAATTGCCAACCTGCCTGGCTGGGTTATTGGCCTAATCGCAGCCGGTGGTTTAGCAGCAGCGCTATCGACGGCGGCCGGCCTGCTTTTGGCCATATCCTCGGCAATCAGTCATGACTTGATCAAAGGCTCGATTAATCCGGCCATATCAGAAAAAGGAGAGTTGCTGGCAGCTCGGATATCAATGGCCGTCGCAATCGTGGTAGCCACTTGGCTGGGTGCTAATCCTCCAGGATTCGCTGCTCAGGTTGTTGCCTTGGCATTCGGCATTGCGGCTGCGTCACTGTTCCCGACACTAATGATGGGCATTTTCTCCAAGCGCATCAACAATAAGGGCGCTGTTGCAGGTATGCTGTGCGGTCTGGTATTCACCTTATCGTACATCTTCGTGTACAAGGGATGGTTCTTCATTCCAGGTACAGCCAACCTTGCAGACACCGCTGAGAACTGGGTGTTTGGTATCTCTCCGTTGTCGATTGGTGCAATTGGTGCCCTCGTCAACTTTGCGGTAGCCTTCGCTGTATCCAATGCAACTGAAGAGCCGCCCATTGAGATTCAGGAGCTGGTTGAAAGCGTTCGCTACCCACGTGGCGCCGGACAAGCGCAAGACCACTAAGCAACAGCTTAGCCTGATACACTCAATGAGTTGACAGGTTGTTACCGGACGGGCTTCCTCTACGAGGGAGCCCGTTCTTTTTTAAGGAAACAGTTATTATGTTTTGGACTTTAGTCGCCACTGTATTCTGTGGGTTGGGCGCCGCTGGCATAGCTCTCGGAATTCGGGCAGCCACCCGCAATAAAGCACCAAAATGGCTTATCCCGGTATTTGCAGGCGTAGGTATGCTGGGCTACCTGATTTACGGAGAGTACTCATGGTACGACCATAAACAGTCCCGCTTACCTACAGAGGCTGTAGTTGTAAGTACAGAGCGCGATGGGATTTTCTGGCGCCCTTGGACTATGGCCTTCCCTTATGTCACCGCCTTTTCCACGGTGGACACCCAGAGCATCGCGCGCGACACTAGCAACCCAAACATCATCCGCTTCACGCTCTACCGCTTTGAGCAGAAGATCACAGACACAGTTTCTCACCGGATCCACATTATTAATTGCGCAACTCGGGAGTTAGTTCCTATCGGCTCTGACGGAGCGCCGCGGGTAGATAATCTCAAAACCCTGAACCGCAGCGACGTGCTTTATTCCACTGTGTGTGCCGGCTGAAACACGAGTTCACAAGGCAGGTAACCCGCCTAACCTGACGGAAATGTATAGATATGATTAGTGTCTGGCTGCTGGTTTTAATTTCCATCACCTACATCTCAATCCTGTTTATCATCGCTTGGGCGGGAGATAAACATCCCGGACTGTATCGTAGACGCTTTGCGCGGACGCATGTTTATTCACTGTCATTGGCGGTCTATTTCACCTCCTGGACCTTCTACGGTGCCGTGGGAAGAGCCACCCAGGAGGGACTCGGATTTCTCCCCATCTATTTAGGGCCCCTGCTTGTTTTCGTTTTCGGTGCACCTTTGCTGCGTCGAATTATCTATATAAGTAAGCGCAGCAACAGCACCTCCATTGCGGACTTTATAGCCTCACGGTACGGCAAATCCCAGCTACTAGCCGCCATGATCGCTACGTTTGCTCTAATTGGCAGCGTGCCCTATATCGCACTACAGCTGAAAGCCATCGCCATGGGCTTCAGCGTGCTGTCCGACACAGGTAAAGGTACAGGGGAGCTGAGTACTGCTGCCTGGAACGATGCAGCTTGGTACATCACCTTAGCGCTAACCGCGTTCACCGTACTTTTTGGCACCCGGCATTTAGAATCTACCGAGCACCATCGCGGTATGATTCAAGCGGTAGCGTTTGAATCATTGATCAAACTCGTTGCATTTGTTGCCGTTGGCCTGTTTGTTGGGTACGGGCTATACAACGGCTTTGGCGATCTACTGGTAAATGTGAAGCAGGCAGACTTGGGCGGTATTCTTACAACAGATGCCATCGAAGCTCCGGCTTTCATCACCCAAACCCTCGTGGCGATGCTGGCTATCATCTGCTTGCCACGACAGTTTCACGTGATGGTGGTAGAGAATGCAGACCACCGCGACTTCGAAGTCGCCCGCTGGGCTATGCCGGTTTATCTCATTGTGGCCAGCGCGTTCGTGCTGCCTATTGCGGCGGCTGGCCTTTTGGCACCGGAATCCCTAGCCGGTAACCCTGACATTCTCATCCTTCAGCTACCTATTATGGCCGGAAAAGAATGGCTGGCCATTCTTGCGTTCCTTGGTGGCGGCTCCGCAGCTGCCGCCATGGTTATCGTTTGCTCTGTTGCTATTGCCACTATGGTGAGCAATGAAATCATCATGCCGGCTTTGCTCAAGTTCTTTCGACCACGGATGAACCGTCAAGCCGATCTAAGCTCTCTGCTACTCGGCATTCGAAGAGTCGCCATTTTTGTGGTTTTGCTGACTGCCTATGGTTTTTATCGAATGGCAGGAGAAGATTACAGCCTGACTTCATTCGGGCTTCTGTCTTTCGCTGCCGCGGCACAATTTGGCCCCGCGTTGGTAGGTGGCATCCTCTGGCGTCGCGGCAACGCCACAGGCGCAGCATGGGGCCTGGCTCTCGGCTTTTTCCTGTGGTGTTACACCCTGCTTCTACCAGCGCTGGCTTCAACTGGCTGGTTTAGCGACACACTGATCAACGAAGGTATCTGGGGCCTCCGTTGGACAAAGCCAACCGCATTATTCGGGCTGGAACTCGACCAAACCAGCCACGGTATTATCTGGAGCCTGGGCGTCAATACGCTGACCTACGCTCTGCTTTCTCTAGTAACACGCCAGCGAGTGCGTGAGAAAATCCAGATTGCCTCGTTCTTTCAGGATCCCCATCCGAAAGCAGATACGGTTCAGCATCAAAGTTGGCAGGGGGAAATACTAACATCGGACTTACAAGCTCTGACTGACAGGTTCATGGGCGAAGAACGCTCCGAAGTCATCTTTCGAAACTACGAGCGTCGCAACGCCATAAGACTGCATCTACACCGCCCGGCTTCCTCTCATCTGATGAAGTACATAGAGCGCCAGCTAGCGTCGGTGATTGGCGCGTCTACCGCTCGTGTGGTTCTGGAGTCAACCCTAACGGGCCGAGACATGCAGATCGAAGACGTGGTCAGCATTGTAGATGAAGCATCACAGGCCATGACGTTCAGCCGAGAACTTCTTCAGTCGGCTATCGAAAACATTAGCCTTGGCGTATCCGTGGTCAACCAGCAACAACAGCTGGTGGTCTGGAATCACAGGTACCTGGAGTTGTTCACTTACCCTAAGGGGTTTGTGAGAGTCGGGCGCCCTGCAGAAGATCTAATGCGCTACAACCTTACCAATGCCAACCTGCCGGCCCGGCGAATTGATGAAATCATTGCCAACCACTATGGCAATATGCGCAGCGGCCAGCTTATTTCTTATGAGCGCCAGAGACCAGACGGAACGATCGTTAGAGTAGATGGCAGCCCCATCCCGGGTGGCGGCTACGTAACCACATTTCAGGACATTACAGCGATGCGCCGCACGGAGCAGGCGCTTAAAGAAACGAATACCTATCTCGAACAGCGGGTTAAAGAACGCACCCAAGAACTGCAAGTGATCAACGAGCAAATGCTGAAAGCTAAATCTGTTGCTGAGCAGGCAAACCAGAGCAAAACCCGCTTTCTAGCCTCCGCCAGTCACGATCTTTTGCAGCCGCTGAATGCTGCGCGTCTGTTTACATCAGCTCTCGCAGGCAAGGCCATTAACACCGAGGCAAAAGATCTTGTGGATCATATCGACAGCTCGCTCGGTGCGGCAGAAGAAATCATCAGCACCCTTCTCGACATTTCTAAACTCGACGCGGGCGCACTGGAACCGGATCTTGGTGTGTTCCCAGTTAACGAGATTATGCGACACCTAGCCACTGACTTTACGGCTATCGCGGAAGACCAGGGTCTCAAGCTTCATGTAGTACCTAGTAGCGCATGGATTCATTCAGATTCGAAACTCCTACGCCGAGTTGTGCAGAATTTTCTGTCTAACGCGATTCGCTACACCCCAGAGGGTAAAATCCTGCTGGGCTGCCGCCGCCTCAAAGGGTATCTGCGCATAGAAGTGTGGGATACCGGCCCTGGCATACCGGACGACCAGCTAACCTTTATCTTTGAAGAGTTCCGGCGTTTTCAGCACGGCCGGGACAAGAAAGGCCTTGGGCTAGGTCTAGCGATTGTCGACCGAATCAGTGGCATGCTAAACCATCCTGTAAACGTTCAGTCGATTCAAGGTAAAGGTAGCGTTTTTGGCATCACGGTTCCCCTTGCTCAGCCCGACCAGGCGTACCAGATTACTGACACATCAGCCTCAAGCTCTCGGCGCGTTTCCAGTCTTGGCGGCCTTAACGTACTTTGCATCGACAACGATCCCGCTATCCTGCAGGGGATGGTCGCCCTTCTTGGAAACTGGAAATGTGATGTCACGGCTGCAGAAAGCCTGGAAGACGCCTTAGAGCAACTACAGGGTAGACAGCCAGACATTATACTTGCAGATTATCAACTTGATGATGACAAAAACGGGCTGGATGCAATGGACGCAATACGCAGCACAGTCGGATGCGACGACATACCGGGCATATTGATAACTGGGTATATGGCTCCTGAAGTTCGCGACGATGCGATTGAGCGAGGGTATCAGATGCTCTATAAGCCGGTTAAACCCGCGGCATTGAGAGCTATAGTAAACAAACTTCTGAAACAAAAGCGCCCATGATCGCCCGTGGGGCAATAGCCGTTTCCGACACAGGCGCCTTCGGGAAGCTCTCCTATCTTGTGATAGACGACTTTGAAAGCTTCCGACTCTCAATGCGCCATATGCTTCGAAGTTGCGGTGCCGACAATATTGAGCTGGCTGCCAGCGCCAGGCCCGCCGTGCAGTACTGTACCTACAACCATGTTGACGTAGTGCTCTGCGATTACAATTTGGGTGAAGGTAAAAATGGCCAACATATTTTAGAAGAGCTCCGCCACAAAAAGCTTCTCAAACGATCATCACTTTTCTTAATGGTGACCTCTGAAACATCCAGAGAGATGGTTATGGGAGCCCGTGAAAACCAGCCCGATGCCTATCTGACCAAACCGATTAATCGCGCCATGCTGGAGAAGCGACTGGGTAGCCTGATTTGCCAGCGAAGCGCCTTGCTTCCGATCAACAGGGAGATCGACCGGGAAAACTATCCGGAAGCCATCTCACTCTGTGTCACCGCGCTTGCACGAGTGCCACGCTATAAAACCTGGCTTATGAAAACCCTTGGGGAACTCTATTTCCTGCTAGGAGATCTTTCCCACGCCATTAAGGTGTATGAGGAAATTCTTTCCCAGCGCGAGCTGTCTTGGGCCAGGCTCGGACGTAACAAGGTACTACTGGCCAACCATCGTTACGACGAGGCAGTAGAGAGCCTAAGGCATTTACTAGCCAACCACCCGGATTACATGGAAGCCTATGACCTTCTCGCAGAGGGCCTTGAACTCCAGAATCGGCCGGGGCAGGCTCAAAAGATACTAGAGCGGGCCACACGCTATTCGCCGAATGCTGTGCTCCGTCAAAAACACTTAGCTGAATTGGCAGAATCAAACCAAGACATGGAAACTGCCGCAGAGGCGTGGCGAAAAACCGTCCACCTAGGAGCTCATTCCATTCATGACAGCGCAAGCCACTACCTATCCCTAAGCCAAACCCTGTGCGACCTGAGTGAAGGCAATACAAGCAAAGAAGGCGAGATGCGAGCCAAGGAAGCGTTCTCCGCTCTTAGTACTCTGGAAAAGCGATTCCCAAACAACGACATTCTTAAACTCCGCAGCCAGATTATCCAATGCCGAATTCACGCAGGCCAGGAACACTTACAAGAAGCCGAAGCAATTCTGGAGAGCGTCCGACCGAAGCTAAAGAACAACCGCTCGTTGGGACTTGAGACAGGCCTAGACTACGCGAAAACCCTCTATCGCCTTGGTCATGGAAGTGAAGCTAAAAGGTTGCTTGGGGAGTTATCAGAGCAGTTTGGCGAAAACCCTGAGGCCATTAAGAGAATCGAAAGTCTGCTGGACGAGCCCGTTAGCTTCCACACAAAAATTAACGCCCGCCGTCTCAACCGGGAAGGAATAGCAGCCTTTGAATCAGGCAATTTGAAAGAAGCCGGAAATACCTTCAGCAGAGCCCTTGAGATGATACCAAACCACCCTGCCCTGAACCTCAACCAAGTTCAGGTACTGCTAAAAGAGCATGGGACCGCTGCCGGAAACCCCGACCTAACAGAACGCTGTCGGCATCACCTAGACCGGCTGGCTGATCTCCCTGAACAGCATGGACAATATCGGCGCTACCTTGCCCTGCAACGTAAACTGAAGGCACTGGACCAATGAAAAACCGCAATATCGATTTCTCCATGGTTCTGGCTTTGACCGTACATGACATGAAGAACTCACTAGGGATGCTGCTCAACTCCTTGGATGAGCTGAGGATGGAAAACGAAAACACATTCGACGACTCATCCAAGTTCAACACTCTCCAGTACGAAGCAGAACGGATACATAACGATCTGGTACAGCTCCTAGGAATTTACCGTCTGGGCGAAAACAATCTTTCAGCACACGTTGAAGAGCATTTTGTTCCCGACTTCCTGTCTGAGCACCTTGCCAGGCACACGCCTCTTCTCAAAGGGCTAGATATTGAATGTTCTATTGTGGCCGAAGACATCAACGGTTTTTTTGACGCCGATCTGCTGACCGGTGTACTCAATAACACCATCAATAACGCTATCCGCTATACCAAAACCAGAATCAGGCTAACAGCCAATGAACAGGACGGATATCTTGTTATCGGAGTTGAAGATGATGGAGAGGGATACCCAGAACACATGCAACATAGCGGAACGTTGAGCTTTAAATCCCTAGATTTCAATACCGGCAGCACAAGCCTTGGCCTGCTCTTTGTTTCTGCGGTAGCAGACCTTCACTGCGAGGGAGAACGCACTGGCCACATCAAGCTTCACAATGGCGGACCTCTTGGTGGGGGTGTGTTTGAACTCTGGCTGCCATAACAAAGGCGTAGCGATAATAAATTCGAGACAAAAAAAAGCCCCGACAGCTATGCTGTTGGGGCTTTTTAAATTAAGAGTCT
>NZ_JBQDKB010000036.1:0-35881 GCF_052094685.1 Marinobacter sp. | reverse complement strand
CCCGAGACGCCGGAAGCAACACCAGAACAGCAGACAGACACTTCTCCTGCAGAGGCTTCCGCCAGCGACACGCAAGAGCTGGCAGAAGACAACGGGGAGGCTCAGTCTCAGTCTTCAGTGCCCCTGCAAAATGCGGGCAACCCCTCAGCTGTCGATGAGTACCTGGCACAACTCAGCAGGCATCTCTCCCGTTTTTATGAATACCCCCGTCGAGCCCGCAGGCTAGGACAGGAGGGCGCTCCGGTTATAACTTTCGAGTTCCGCCGGGACGGATCGCTTGTCGACCACAGCCTACGCACCGAATCCGGCCACGCCCTGCTAGATAAAGCAGCGCTTGCCATGCTGGAGCAAGCTGTTCCGCTACCTCCTGTGCCCGATGACATGTCCGGCCGCACCTTCAGCTACGCCTTGCCCGTCAGGTTTAGCCTGCGCTGAATTTCGCACCATAGCAGCACAAATCGCACTGAGGCGGTGCGGGAAAACCCGTTCTGCCCCAATCAACCCTTATTGTCTTCCCCCGCATTACTCATTGAATAAAAAGGGTTTTGTGAAAAACCCTCAAGACTGGCACGGTGCCTGCTGGGACTTAATCAGCAGATCTTAATTGTCTGCCCACACTCAAGTTTGTTTCAGACGACGGCGTCTGCTTGCACCTACCAATCAACGGTAGCCTGTGAGCGATGCCGTTTTTTTTCGCCTGTCAAAAGACAGCCAGGAAAGCCCAAGGGATTACGCTATGTCTTACATCATGCCTTCGGAGTTCGTTACCAAAATGGTGGACGCCGGTGAATCAAAAATCTACACAGCCACCCGGGATGTACTGATCCGGGCTTTTATGGCCGGCGCCATTCTGGCTCTGGCTGCGGTATTTGCCATTACTGCAGCCGTTCAGACCGGCAGCCCGCTGATCGGGGCGATTCTATTCCCGGTAGGTTTCTGCATGATCTACCTGATGGGCTTTGATCTGCTCACCGGGGTCTTCATGCTTACCCCACTGGCCCTGCTAGACAAACGGCCTGGGGTTGATACCCGAAGTATTCTGCGCAACTGGGGCTGGGTGTTTCTGGGCAACTTTGGTGGCGCACTGACAGTGGCTGTGATCATGGGTTTTATCTTCACCTATGGTTTCAATGCCGACCCAGGCGCGGTTGGCGACAAGATCGCCAGCGTAGGCAAGGCCCGCACCCTGGGTTATGCCGAATACGGGGTTGCCGGCTGGATGACAATTTTTCTGCGCGCTGTGCTGTGCAACTGGATGGTTTCTATGGGCGTGGTTGGCGCCATGATTTCAACCACAGTATCGGGCAAGGTGCTCGCCATGTGGATGCCGATCATGTTGTTCTTCTATATGGGCTTTGAGCACTCTATCGTCAACATGTTCCTGTTCCCGTTTGCACTGATGATGGGCGGCGAGTTCTCCATCATGGACTACGTTGTCTGGAACGAGATCCCGACCGTACTGGGCAACCTGGTGGGTGGCCTGTCGTTTACCGGACTCACCCTGTACGCCACTCACGTACGTACAGCACCCAAGCGCACCCTGGCCGCCGCCTACAACAATGGTGGAATAGCCCGCTCCAACTAAACGATTGAAGCAGGCACAAAGCTCGGAGCCGCACCCCGGGCTTTGTGCCGTTGTCTGAGGCAAAGAAACCCATGACCACCCAGCTTTCCGTTACCACGGGCCAGCACTCGGACAAAGGCCAAAAGCCGGTCAACCAAGACTTTCACGGCCTGATGATTCCAGACAATCACCAGCTTCGGTCCAAGGGCATCGCCGTGGCCGTCGCCGACGGAATCAGCTCCAGCAACGTCAGCCAGATTGCCAGTGAGTCTGCGGTGGCAGGCTTTTTCAGCGACTATTACTCAACGCCGGATAGCTGGTCGGTCAAACAGTCCGCTCACCGAGTGTTGCGAGCAAACAACGCCTGGCTGCATGCTCAGACCCGGCAAAGCCAATACCGGTACGATCAGGATCGAGGTTACATTTGCACTCTCAGTGTGCTGATCCTGAAATCTGCCACCGCCCACCTCTTTCATGTGGGAGACGCTCGCATTTATCGGTTACAGGGCCACTTACTGGAACAACTGACCACCGACCACCGGGTCTGGCTGTCCCGGGATGACAGCTGCCTGAACCGGGCCATGGGCCTGAACTCACAACTGGATCTTGATTACCTGACCGCTCCGGTTTGGCCAGGTGATACCTTTGTGCTGGCGACCGATGGCGTATACGAACACCTGCCGGAACGTGACATCGCAGGAATCATTCACGAGTCCGGCGATGATTTGGACACTGCCGCCCGGCAGCTGATTACAGCTGCGCTCGCCAATGGCAGCAAAGACAACTTGAGTGCACAAATTGTGCGGGTAGACACGATCCCCTCCAGCAAAAGCAATGAAGAAATCACCCGGGACGCTCACCAACTGCCGTTTACCCCGGAACTGGTGCCGGGGCAGCTGCTGGACGACTACCGGATTCTTCGCCAGATTCATGCCAGCAGCCGCAGCCATGTCTATCTGGCTGTAGACCAGGCCAGCAACCGACAAATTGCCCTGAAAGTACCGGCCATGGAAATGCAGCAGGACCCAAGAGCGCTGGACCTCTTCGCCACCGAACAATGGGTAGCCCAGCGCATCAACAGCCCCCATGTGGTGCGCTCCTTTGCTCCTGAACGGCAACGCAGCTGCCTGTACCTGGCCACCGAATACGTGCAGGGAATCAGCCTTAAACAGTGGTTGCTGGACAACCCTAAACCGAGTCTGGAAACCGTGCGCCAGCTGGTGGAACAGATAGCCCGCGGGCTGAGGGCTTTTCATCGGCTGGAAATGGTACATCAGGATCTGAAACCGGAAAATATTCTGATCGACAGTCAAGGCACCGTGGTGTTGATCGACTTCGGCGCCACCCGCATTGCCGGCCTGCAGGAACTTCGGGAACATGACGAACCCACGTGGCCCCGGGGCGCGGCGCTCTTCAGCGCACCGGAGACTTTTCTGGGAGAGCCCGCAAGCTGGCAGGCTGACCAGTTTTCGCTTGGCGTAATCGCCTATCAACTGCTGACCGGCCAACTGCCCTACGGTACCCGCGTGCCCGGCATTCGCAACCAGTGCCAGCTGCGTCGACTCAGCTATCATCCCGCCCGCCTGTACAGAGAAGATCTACCAGGCTGGGCTGATGAGGCTCTTGCCCGGGCCCTGCATCCGGAACCTCACAAACGCTACCCGGCCCTGTCCGAATTCCTGTTTGATCTGCGCCAGCCCAGTCATCACTGGCACAAGCAGCACAAAAAACCTCTTATCGAACGCCACCCGGTACGCTTCTGGCAGGGATTGTCGGCTCTGTTGCTGCTCGCCCTAATGCTGTCGTTCGCTTATCGTTCGTGACCCGGGCAATTTATTGCCCCGCCAGCAAAAGCTCGCCCGCTTGCCAAGCAAGGGTTTGCTTATAGCTTTGGAACACCACCAAAAAATATATTACTTTGTTGTTTTTGAAGTGTTTTATTACGTTGGCACGCCCCTTGTATTAAGTAAACACGTCCAGGGAACACCCCGGGGACGAATATTCACTTAAACGTCATGGAGCAGACTATGCCAACCCCTTGTTATATCTCTATCGAAGGTAAAACCCAGGGCAATATCACCGCTGGTGCATTTACATCCGATTCCGTTGGTAACATCTACGTTGAAGGTCACGAAGACGAAGTGCTGGTTCAGGAATTCAGCCACGTTGTCACCGTTCCTACAGATCCCCAGTCCGGCCAGCCTTCCGGCCAGCGTGTACACAAGCCATTCAAGTTCACATCCGCACTGAACAAAGCGACACCCCTGATGTACAACGCTCTGGCTTCCGGCGAAATGCTGCCGAAAGTTGAGCTGAAGTGGTACCGCACCTCTGTAGAGGGCAAGCAAGAGCACTTCTTCTCTACCATTCTGGAAGATGCCACCATCATCGACATCAACTGCAACATGCCACACTGCCAGGATAACGCCAGCGCTGATTTCACACAGCTGGTTACGGTTTCCGTGTCCTATCGCAAAGTGACCTGGGAACACACTGTTGCCGGCACTTCCGGTGCAGACGACTGGCGTTCGCCAATCGAGGCGTAATTTACGCTTTGATGTCAAAGAGGGGGCCACGGCCCTCTCTTTTTTCCACCTATCAAAAGGAAATTGGTAGTGAGCAACGCTAATTTAGCTGACGAAGACGTCGCTGCGGTTCAAGCAATAGTCACTGCTTTTTACAATGAGCGCATCGCTAACCGTTTTCATGCGGGTAGCATAACGTTCGAAACCTTGGAGCTCATAGCAACCGTCATACTCGCTTTGATTCTCTCCGGCTGCGCATCAACCCAGCCAATATCGTTTTCACCCAGTCAGGATTACGCGGTATCAGTTCAATCATCTTTATTTGATGCTGTGCGTATCGACGAGAACGACACATCCTTCTTTCGCAATGGAAAAGCCATCGGATTCATTCGAGTCGAACCCGTACCCGAAGATATTTCTTCAACATCCGACTTTCTGAGCAAACTCAGATCCAGCTCTGAATCAGAGACCGTTGAAACAAATTCACTGAGCTTTTCATCAGGGTTCAGAGGGTTTTCCGCGAAGTATCGTAATTATCTGACCGGCTATTTATTCAGCGAGGAGCACCCCGGCTCCATCCTTATTTTCAGCTTTCCGGAAGAAGAGTTTGATAAAATTGCGGGAACAATATCGCCCGGTATTTGACGGTTTTCTGCGGCCCAGTTCTACGCCACCCACTTCCGACCACTAGCCGCAAACTCCACCACCAGTTCAAACACATTGTCGCACTTCTCCTTGAACGCCACGCGGTCATAGCTTTCCGGAAGATCCTTATCCAAAACCTCTTCAATGGCGGCCTTAACAGCCCGCTGGGTCTGGCCATCTTTCCACCAGTCCTGAACCAGTACTTTGGGGTGCCCTTCCAGTAACCGGATAATCAGATCCTTGGCTGCCAACTTGACCTTCTGCTCTTCCGGCTTGGTAAGCTTGTCTTTCTTGAGCAGGTCATAGACTTCCAACTCTTCTTCCGTCAGCCCTTCCCGAATATGGCGCTCGGATTCTTCCCGCAGGTTACCAACGTACTCAACCAGATCTTCAAAATATGCATCAGCAGATGAGCTGCCGGAATTGTATTTGTCGATAATTTCCTGAAGCCGCTGAGCAAAGTCCGTGCGGGTGTGATTCTGTTCCAGAAGCTGTTGCAGCTTGTCATCAATAAACGCGCGAAGCTCTGCGATTTCTATGTGCTTGTATTCAGCTTTCTTGAAGTCTTCCCGAAGCTTGTCGTAATTGATCTTGCTCAGGTCCCAACCCTGTCCTTTCTGGACGATTTCGTATTCCGCCCGGTGGTCCTTGATGCTAAACGCTTCTGCGTTGTCCACCACCACGCTTTCATCCAATAGCTCGGAGATCTTCTGGCTAACCTCATCAATGTCCGCCTGCTCCACCAGGGCATCCACAACGCCCCGCAGGTACTGGATTGCAGCAATCCGCAGGTTGTCATGCTGCTGAAAAATTTCCGGTTTGCATGCCTCGTATAAGGCGGTCACCGTATTTTCATAGACGTTGAACTGCTTCCGCCATTCTTCATTGCTTAACAGGGTATCCGCCGCCTTGTTAAAGAAACCGATATTCTTGAACGTACCCCGTTTCTCGAAGACCGCTTCCATCTCAATCTCGCGCTCTCGACAAAACGCCAGCGTTTGGGAAACAGCATCATCCAGCAATTTAACGAGTTCTGACTTCTCCTGAACCGGCGCTGCTTCGCCATCCCCTCCTTGCGCATAGTCTTTCAGCGCCTTACGCATGTTGCGAAACACGTTGTAGTAATCAACGATCTCGCCGTTCTTTTTTTCCACCAGATCGCCGCTGTGACCCTTGATCCGATATGAAGCGACACGATTGGCCCGGGCGATAGTCTGCATCAGGGAGTGGCCTTTCATGGGTTTGTCGAGGTACAGGGTTGATACCGTGGGTGCATCAAACCCGGTCAGCCACATGGCACACACAAACACCAGTTGCAGTCGGTGTTCCGGGTCTTTGAAGTTGTATTCCACATCGTGCATGTGTTCATCAAGCTGTTCCAGGCGCTTGATGTGGGGTTTGATATCCAGCCCCTGGCGCTCAAACCTCTCTTCATCGGCTTTGGGATCACTGATTACCACGGCCATCTCGACCGTTTTCATGTAATCCCGGATCTTCTTGAAACGTGCTTTCTCGATCTCGTTTGTGGATTCCTTGATCAGCTTCAGCAACCGTTTTTGTTCGTCCTTCCAGTGCTGCTGTACTTTGTCGTACATTCGCACGGCGGTGAACTTATCCAGAGTGATGACCATACCTTTGCCCAGATAACCACGGCGGGGGAAGTGATAAACGATGTCTCTGGCAATGGTATCCAGCCGGTCGTCCCTCTTGATAACTTCCAGTTCCCGGGCGTACTTCTTCTCCAGTTTTTCCTGCTGGGCATCCTCCAGATCTTCGTCTTCCAGAAGCTCGTAAAACTCATCCCCAAGATCATCGTTCTGTATCAGAACCTTTGGCACGCGCTTCTCATAAAAAAGCGGCACCGTTGCATTGTCTTCCATGGCCTGCTGGAAGTTGTACTCGGATACATAATCACCAAACCAGCTATTGGTCTTGCGATCCCGGCCCAGCAGAGGCGTACCGGTGAAGGCGAGGAAGTGAGCACCCGCCAGGCCCGCCCGCATGTTCTCCGCCAGATTCTTGTACTGGGTACGGTGAGCTTCATCCACCATCACTATGACTTCCCGGTTTTCCTTTTCCGGATCGAACAGCTGTGGATACTTTCGGCCCTTGTCGTAGCGGAATTTCTGGATCAGGGTGAAAACCACCTTCTTGTTCTGCCCCAGAAATTTGCGCATTTCCTCGGCGTTCGCCGGTTGCGCAACATCCTCCTTGCGAACGGTCTCGGTGTTGAGGAAGTTCCGGTAGATCTGCCCATCCAGATCCTGCCTGTCGGTGACCACCACGAAGCTGAAATTGCCCGTGGCTTTCCGGAAAATCTTACGGGCGTAGAAAATCATCGAAAAGCTCTTGCCCGAGCCCTGGGTGTGCCAGAACACCCCCAGCTTGCCGTCGTGTTCGCCGCGGTTCAGGAAACGATCGTAGGCGTTATTAACCCCGAGGAACTGGTGGTTCTGGGCGATGATCTTGGTTTCGCCTTTGTGAAACAGCACAAAGTTCTCGATGTAGTCCAATAATCGGGAAGGCTCGCAGACACCGTCTGCTGCATGCTCCAGACTGGTTGCCTGTTCAGAAATTTTCTTGCGATCTACTGGTTCCTTTTCGTTCTCCACACGGAACCAGTTGAAGAAATGTTCCCAGCCTGCCGTAAAACTGCCCACACGGGTTTCGAGGGCATTCGAGAGAATACAGAAGGCGTTGGTGTGGAATAGTTGCGGTATGTCGTGCCGGTAACTGCGAAGGTTGTCTTCATAAGCATTCCGCAGCTTCACATTGGAGTTTTTCAGCTCAACGAACACCAATGGCAGGCCATTGATGTAGAGAATCACGTCGGGACGACGGTAAGCACCCTTGGGAGCCTGACCCACGGATTTTATCCAAAGCTGGGAGACCGCCAGCCAGCGGTTCTGCTTCGGATCATCAAAATCAATCAGCTGCACCTTTTCATGCTGTTTAAAGCCTTTCTCATCATCAAACTGAACCGGCACCCCATCCCGGATGAAATCATACAGTTCCCGGTTAGCGGCAATCGGCGACATGGCGGTGCGCCGGTTCATCACCCGCTCAATGGCTTCATCGATCTTGTTTTCAGGGATGCGGGGGTTCAGTTCGAGGCAGGCTTTTTTCAACTCGAGCGGGAAGATTACATCCCGCTTGTCGGCCCGGTGAGAGCCGTCGCTCAGGTCTTCCGGCTTTGCGGTATAGCAATCCAGCACGTTAAAACCGTGAATATGCTGGAGGCGCTGCAACAGCGCCTGCTCAATGTTGTCTTCGGAAATAAAACTAGCCATCGGCCTGCCGACTCCATGGACCGGGTGGGTGCCAGATTTGCTCGGGGGCATCCGCAGCCTTACCTGCCATCACAGGCGCAACGAATTCAATCACCACCGTTACGAACGCTTCTGGCGCATGGGGCTGGCCAAGGCGCTTACGGAAAGCCTGCCATTGTGGCTGCTTGCTGTCTACAAAAGCGGCAGAAAAGGGACTGGTTCCAGGGATTTCCGTTCCGCGTGTCTGGAACGTGCGTTCAACCGCACCCATCAGATTTTCCAATCTGAACTCATGCTGGCGCGAGAGCAGCCAGATATCATAAAAGTCTTTCATCCGACTGTTCAGTTCGCCAAGGTTCACCATCGCCTGAAACTTCTCAGCGATGGAAGACTCAGGTGAGTAGCACTGAATTCTGGCGGCGGGAAAATCCAGCAAGGCCGGGAACTCCAGCCAGGAGGGAAAGGGAAAAACCGGGTCGCCAAATCCGATGTCCAGTTGCATCGGAATTCTGGCCTTATCGAGAAAACCGGTGAAGGTCACTCTCAGCCCCTGATAATCGGCATCTTCGGTAATGCTATCCACTTTCAGAGTGTCCGGATCAAAGCGCAGGCCATCATCGACAACGTCCGCAGCAATCACATCACGAACTTGCGTCAGAATCGCCTCAGGCTCATTGCTGGTCTCGCCCAGCATGTCGATATCCCGGGTCGGGCGGCTGTTCGGACCCTGCATGGCCCAAAGCATCAGCGCGCCCTTGAGGGTGAAACAGTGGTTATGGGGCGACTGGCTCAGCCGGTATAAAAACCGCTCCATCGCGTAATACTGCAACAGTTCTTGAAAGGGGCGCTTCTCTTCCCTGGATTTATTCAACAGCTTCTGACGAACAGACACGGCGACATTTTTGGCCATAGTGAACTCCTTTCACGTTTGTTTATTCCATTAAGAACCTGACTCTATTCACAGCTTGGCTTCCACATAGGGTGCCATCACATTAGCAACCCGGCAGATCCTGGCGTATTCCATCAGTTTGCCTGGCCGGAAGGTTTTGCGGGTGCGGTAGAGTTCCAGGGCTTCCAGCACCACATCCACGCCAATGCGGTTGCGGAACTTGAAGCAATCCGCCAGGGTTTTCTCCGGGTTGTAGACCTGCAGTGTGATGCCGTCGACCGTCGCCTGTACTATGCCTTCACTAAATGCCCGCCCGGAGAACCGGTAACCCGCTACCGGAGGATAATCCAGAACCGGCAGGCGAGCGTCGCGTTCGACAGCCAGGTGCACCTGATGGGGAATCTGCGTGGTGATGCCGTGCCAGTCCAGCGCAGAAATCAGGCACAGCACCGCATGGGGAAAGCGGGTAACGGCGGCGACCAGATCCGGGTTTTCAATGGGCGGCAGATCCGCCAGCCGGTATAGGCCCCGGCTGACCGGCTCAATCAGCCCCTCATCCCGGAGCTGATAGAACTGGTACCGGTTGATGCCCTGGGCCAGCGCCTCGCTCAGGCGGAGCTGGCCGCCGTGCTGGCGGAACAAGGATTGGAGTTGCACCCGGGAAGACCGGGTAGAATCAGACTCAGACAAACTGTCACCACTTATTGATATCTGGTGACAGTTTGTCTGATTACTGCTGTGGGTTCAAGCAACGGCTTCGTTTGAGCTTTCCGTTTTGTCGCTCTGCATGGAGGGCGGGAACTGGATATCCAGACCTTCCACGGAGAGTTTACCGGAGATCAGGCGAGGGAGGAGTTGGGTTTTGGTTTTCTCTAGATTGTCGTTCATCGTAGTCAGAGTTTTTTTCTGTTCGTAGAGCGGCTTCACCAGACTCTCGAATTGGTCAATCAGAGCGCCATCCGGGACAAGCACTTGATTTGAGTATGCCTGTTTTCGATTCAACCCCGGCACGGCTGCATCGTTGTTTATAAAGTTGACTGAATGCAGGAGGTAGTACAAGAAATGTTCGCTCAAGTCAGATTCAACGAAGTACACCGTATCGATTGGATAAAAGGCAACGTCTGACCAGTGAATAGCGCCCACATTCCCCTTTCGACCTACAATTATCCCCGGTCGCTGAACAAAGGCTTCATTGTGGAAACCAACGACACCACTAGAGCCATAAACAGGAACCGCGCCTTCAAGGCGGTCCTCGTTTTTGAGAGCTTTCCCATACTGTAGGGACAAGATGTCACTAAGCTTCTTTACCGGCCAGCCAACTGGAAGCCCCTTCTCAAACTCCGCCTTCTGCCACCCAGGGAACCGGAATCGCACAAACCACTCGCGGTAGATTTCCTCGGTCATGTTTTCCAGCAGAGTAATGCGGCGTTTATTGTTTTCGATCAGATCGTCGTAGGCCCTCAGTATTGCAGCGATTCTGTTCTGTATTGAGAGCGCTGGAAAGTTATGCTCGTATTTTTTTAGCTCTCCGATCCCCATCCGGACCTGGTTCGCGCTACCTTTCGCCCGTGACTCAATGTGATGCTTGAATAAGATCGTCTTCGTGAGATACGCAAAATATTCCAAGCATATTTCCCCAGCTTGTGGGAATCTCAGACACACAGCATTCTGATTAAGAAACGAGCCAGCAAAGGTGTGATTTACTCTCGTCGTCCTTCCCACGACAGATCCAGGCTGAGTTGGATGCGAACCAACCGTCGCAACCACGATATCACCCTCCCTCAACTCATGCGCTTGGTATTTATCATGTTTAGAATCAGGTAAATAACTATCATCCTGGCGTTTCACTATCTCGCCAGCCACTATATTGGTCACTTTGACAACATGTATCCCGTTATCTGAATACTCAGACTCCTTCCATGCCCCACCATTGATAAACTCACAAACATCGCCGAGCTTTCGATTTGCCATTTTAGTCCCCCAACAACATTTTCAGATTATTGGCAATGACACTCCGATTTTGATCAGAGCTCGAGTTCAAGGCTTCTAACTCATCTGCACACGCAAGCAAAGAGGCAGTGAACTCTTCCTCAGTCTTCCCATCCTCTTCAATCACAACCCCCACATACCGCCCAGGATTCAGCGAGTAATCCTGCTCTTTCACCTCCTCCGGAGTGGCCAATTTGCACAGGCCAGTCACATCCTCGTACTCGGCATTCGGGAAACGTTCCTGCAACCAGTAGATATGTTGATAGCAGCTCTCGGCGCTGCGGACTTCCTTGTGCAATTCTTCCAGAGCTTCCTTCAGGCGGCGAGCATTGCGGTCGGTGGTGGTGCGCTTACCGGCTTTTCGGGCGTCTTCAGCCCTGGCCTTTTCATGCTGACGCACCACCTTGTCCAGTTGCTTAAGGCCTGTGTGCAATTGCTGGAAAAAGGGATCAAATTTCGCCCTGAGTTCCTGCTGTTTACGGTTGGCAGCCTCAACAGCACCCGGTGCAGTCAGGTGCAGATCGGCCGCCTCTGTGTAGTCATCATTGGCTTGCTTCAACGCTTTGAGGCCCTGCCACTGGCTGACCAGCTCGCCCACTGCCTGTTTGCCTTGGGCGTCATCCAGCACCTCCAGTAACTGCTCGCTGACCGGCTCCACTCTTTCCCGGTTCACCAGCAGTTGGTCTATGCCCTTGCGGAAGTAGCTGTCTACCAATCGGATGAAGTCGGCCCGCTTGCCTTTGTGCAGTTTACTGATGGTGGCGATGTTCTGGATCTGTTCCTCGCTGAACTCCCGGTGGGCACGGTCGATCTGAGTGAAGATGTTGCGGGCATCGATAAACAGAATGCGGTCGTCCTGCTTGTTCTTATCAAAGAACCAGAGAGTTGCCGGCAAGGTAACCGTGTAGAACATGTTGGACGGCAGGGTGAGCATGCCGTAGATCAGGTTGTTCTCAATCAGGGTGCGGCGAATGTCTGCTTCGCTGTGGCGGGCATCGGAGGCGGAATTGGCCATGACCAGCGCCGCCCGGCCGCTGTCCGGCGTATTGTTCTTAAGGGAGGTAGCAAACAGGTTGATCCACAGATAGTTGCCGTTGGGAACCGTTTCCTTCCCCTGTTCGCTGGCCTTGGCCTTGGTTTTCTTACGAGGCAAGCCGTAAGTATGGAAGCGTGGGTCGTCCTCCACGGCGGCCAAAGGGACGTCATCCACATTAAACGGCGGATTGGCCAGCACGAAGTCGAACTTGCCGAAGCCATCAAAGGGGTTTTCGGTGTAACTGTTGGCTTGGCGTATCTCGCCCCGCAGGCCGTTGACAGCCAGGTTCATCTTGGCCAGCTTGACGGTGTCCAGGGTCTTTTCCTGGCCGTAAACGTAGAGCTGGTCTTCGTCGTGAGTCGCGCCCAGCTCATCCAGCTTCCTGCGATGGCGCTCCACAAAATGCTGGGACTGCACAAACATCCCGGCCGACCCACATGCCGGGTCGTATACGGTGCCATGGTGAGGCTCAATGATTTCCACCATCAGTTTAACGACCGAGGGAGGTGTGAAAAACTCGCCGCCTTTCTGACCTTCACTCAGGGCGAATTTACCGAGGAAGAATTCGTAAATCTTGCCGAAAATATCACCGTTGGCATCGTGCGGAATGTTGGAAAGGGTTTTCAGCAATTCCGCCAGCAAGGTATTGCTGGTGCGGGTGAGCGCGACATATTCATCCTTCGGAAGAATACCATCCAGCTCGGGTTTATATTCCTCGATGGCTTCCATGGACTGTTTGATTTTTTTGGCCAGGTCTTCCTGCTCTGGCAGCCCAAGCAGGTAGTGGTAGCGAGCGTGGTCCGGAAGGTAGAAGCCGCATTTCTGGATGGCGATTTCCGAGATCGGCTTTTCACGGCGAGTGCCTTTAAGTTTCGCGAACTCCTTGGTGATGTCTGCCTCGGCACGCTTGTATTTATTATCCGCAAATTTCAGGAAGATTAGCCCCAATACGGGTGTGGCGTATTCGCTGGATTTGAGATCGGAATTGGCACGCAGGTTATCGGCAGCGGACCAAAGGTCGTCTTCAAGCTGTTTGAGCTGTTCGGCATTCATGGCGGAAAGGCATCTCCTGAAACAACCACTACACAAAATGTGGAGGAGACTCTAAACAACATTGAACGGGTGAGCCATAGCAAACACGCTATTCGAACGTTATTCTTGTTGAAATCTATTACCCATACCATGAGGCGTGTAGCCCTTCAATTGATATGAGCGATTCGAAATCTCAAGCCCGCAAGCTCGGCGAACTGATGTGCACTGTTACCGAACAGATTCTCTGGCAACCCGCCGCAGGCTGGGTCCAGCAACGGGCATCTGGCAGCACTCTGGTGTGCCGGGTGGGCTCCGGGCAGGCGACTTATCATCGTTTTGAACCGCAGTATCAACAGCATCAGATTACTTACGGTCTTCGCATGATTCAGGCCAAACACCAGGCTGATACGGCGAGTGGCTGGCTCTCCAGCCGGGAGATTCTCAAGCGGGGTTATTTCGACGGTGAGCTGAGCGCTCTTAACCTGTTGGCGCACACCTGCTGTCACGAATTCGCGCATTTGTTGCAACACAGTGCGGGGCAAAGATATCGCGGTTCGGTTCATAACCGGCATTTTTACAACATACTTGATGAACTGCATGAAAGTGGTAGTGCAAAAACAACTCGGGAGGCACTGGCGAATCGGGCCAGTGAATACCAGGTTCCGTTATCCAGTGTGCCTTTCCAACTTCCCGATCCGGCGCTCCAGCCTTCGCCCTGGCAAGTGGATGACACGGTTGTTTTCGACTCAGGTGCCAGGGAGTTTCACGGAGAGATCATCCGAGTCAACCGGAAAACGTGCACTGTGGACGGGACAGGGCAATTCCGAGGTCGACGCTACCGCGTCCCCATTTCGATGCTGCGCAGGGCACACTGACGCAAGCACGGAAACAACATCATTCTGGCGGCGCGGGTGTGAGCCGGTTGTCTATTTCAGCACATTAGCCATCGACACCAGTGCCCGGGCAACCTCAGGTAGCTTCTTACCCTGATCCATAGCCAGCTTTCGCAGAACCCGATGGGCCTCATCATTATTAATTCCGCGGTGGCCCATCAGCAACAAAACCGCTTTTTCCTGGGTTTTCCGATCCTCCAGTGCTTCCTTGGCACTTTGTAAGTCCTCACTCATCTGTTGAAGCCGGCGCGACTGCTCTCGCACAAGGTCAAAAATCGACCGTCCAAACTGCTGCCCAACACCATCACTGTCCCAAGTTTTACCTGGCTGGGGCTCTCCGTTACGGTTTGATTCACACAGAACCAATAGGGGTTGCGCTGGATTTTCTGGCTGATCGAGTGAAGCAATCAGTGCCTCGTGATGCGCCAACGAACTCCGGGCCTCAGCATACCGTTCTACGCAACGCCCATGAAAGCGGCCTTCCACCGACTCTTCCACCTTTTTAAGCTCATCCATACGCTCACTCATCAGCGCAAACCAGTGATCGGCAAGCTCCGAAGCCAATCGCTTATAGCGGCCAACCGAACATCCGAACTGCCGAAGGCGCCCGATTTCCTTTTCTCTCTCATTTGTAAGAAGCCTCTGCAACTGCCAACGGCTTTGCTCGTCTGCAAACCCGAGAAACACTTCAAAACACCGCTCCTGTGCTTCAACAAGGTGCGTCATGCGCTGAGCCTGTGCAATATCAAAGCTGCCACTGGAGAACCCGACGGAGCCAGTTGCACGTTCCTGACCACAAAACTCCTTGCCGTTCATCAAATGCACCATGGCCACCAGCAAACGTGCAAGCGAAGGATCTACTGCGGTATCCGCCGCCTCAAAAACCACGGCAATCAATCGATGAATGAGCAGGCCGTAGGATTCCGTTGCCTCTGACACCGACACTGCTCGGGTTTTCATTCTCGATCGTAGCTCCGCCAAGCTCTCCAACCCGTGAAGAGCACTGGCGATATGGGCCAGCAGGTGACTACTGACTGGATGAGTCGTCAGCTCTTCATGGATCTCAGCCAGAGCCTGCTCGAAAACGATACATAAGCGTGCCGATTCCGCGGCGATTGCCTTTCGCTCCGAGCCAAACTTTTCACCACCCGACCCCAGAAAAATATTAGATGCGCCTCGTTCCCGCTGCAGTCCATGCACAAGGTTGCTGATGCTCTGTACCAGCTTCCCCATCTGTAAAAAGTATTGGAGGTTCATAAGCTCACATCGTCTGGATGCGATCAAGTATTCCTTAGCTGAGGATTGGGCAGAGATATGTCGATACCTACTGACATTCATTTCAAGGCTCCGGGCATGTGGCCAGACAATGGCGTTACAGAAAATCTGAGCAATTACCACGCCAGCAAAAAAGCCTCAAAGTCGTGCAACCTGCCCCGGCAAAGGGCAAAAAGGCCACGTCCCTCAACGAAACACCGATAAAATTTATGGTAAACCACTGTATTTAAATATTATTTAAAACTGGCACGATCATCGCTTAATAAAACTTAAGGACGAAGATCCTGGCCAAGGATTCGGCCGACCTATCAGATTACTATTGTTGGCATTGGCGCCGGATCATCAACTTCCTTATGGGACGAGATGCTCCGGCTTTTTTGGTTTTAAAAGGGGCGAAGAAGCAGAGAGGATCCAAAAAATAGAACCTACATTGATCGTCTGTGGCCATGGAGAGAGAGCATCACTATGAGCAAGAAAACCCTGATCGTTATTGGCAATGGCATGGTCGGCCACCATTTCCTGGAACAATTTGTCGCCAGCTCAGCCGCTTCAAACTACGACATTCTGGTGTTTGGTGAAGAGAAGCAACTGGCCTATGACCGGGTGCATCTGTCGGAATATTTCACCGGATCCTCCCACGCAGATCTCGCCATGAGTACTGCTGACTGGTACACGGCACAAGGCGTTCAGCTGTGTTTGAATGAGCCGGTAACCGCCCTGAACCGTGACCAGCGTACGGTCACTACACCCAAGGGTGAATATGGCTATGATGAGCTGGTACTGGCAACCGGATCCTATCCGTTTGTGCCTCCCATTGAGGGTCAGGAAAACCCCCACTGCTTCGTATACCGAACCCTGGAAGATCTCGATGCCATCCGCGCCAGCGCCCAGGAAGGCAAGTCCGGGGTGGTTGTGGGTGGCGGCCTGCTCGGCCTGGAGGCTGCCAACGCACTGAAGAGTCTGGGCTTGCAGGCCCACGTGGTGGAGTTCGCATCCCGGCTGATGCCGGTGCAGCTGGACACCGACGGCGGCGCATTGCTGCGTCACAAGATTGAGGAATTGGGCGTCCAGATTCACACCGAAAAAGCCACTGCCGCCATCGTTGCCGGTGAGGAATCTCGTCTGCGCATGAACTTCAGCGATGACAGCCACCTGGAAACCGACCTGATTGTATTTTCTGCCGGTATCCGCCCGCAGGATGGCCTGGCCCGGGCCAGCGGCCTGGAATTAGGCGAGCGCGGTGGCATCGTCATTAACGATCGGTGCACCACGTCAGACACATACATTCATGCCATTGGCGAGTGTGCGCTTTGGAGCCAGCGCATTTTCGGCCTGGTTGCTCCTGGCTATGCCATGGCCCGAACCCTGGTTTCGGTTCTGAACAACGATAGCAACGCAGCCTTTGCCGGCGCCGACATGAGCACCAAGCTCAAGCTCTTAGGCGTCGACGTAGGCTCCATTGGCGACGCTCAGTGCCAGACTCCTGGTGCGCGCAACATCCGCTTTAACAACGAGCAGGCTGGCCATTATCGCCGCATGGTGATTAGCGAAGATGGCAAGAAATTGCTGGGCGCCATTCTGGTGGGTGACAACAGTCACTACGACACGTTGCTGCAATACACTCTAAACGGGATTACTCTGCCAGACAATCCCGAAACCCTGATCCTGCCGGAGGGCCAGGGTGGCGCCCCGATCTTGGGACCGGACGCGCTGCCAGAGACGGCTTCGATCTGTTCCTGCCACAACGTAACCAAGGGCGATATTTGCGGCGTTATTTACGCCGGCTGTTGTGATCTTGCTGGCGTTAAGGCCGAGACCAAGGCCAGCACGGGGTGTGGCGGCTGCACTGCGCTACTCAAGAATGTGGTCGACTGCGAGCTGGAAAAGCGCGGAGTGGAGGTAAACACGGATCTGTGCGAGCACTTCCCATACAACCGTCAGGAGCTGTTTCATCTGGTTAAGGTTAACGGCGTCCGCACTTTTCACACGCTGATCACTCAGCATGGCAAAGGCCTTGGTTGTGACATCTGCAAGCCGGCGGTTGGTTCTATTCTGGCCACCTGCTGGAACGAGCACATCCTGGCCACCGACCACGTGCCGCTGCAGGACACCAACGACACATTCATGGCCAACATGCAGAAAAACGGTACCTATTCCATCGTACCGCGTATTCCCGGTGGCGAGATCACCCCAGACAAGCTGATAGTGCTAGGCGAAGTGGCTAAACAGTACGATTTGTACACCAAGATTACCGGCGGCCAGCGGGTTGACCTTTTCGGCGCGACTTTGAGCGAGTTGCCGGAAATTTGGGAGAGGCTTATTGCCGCTGGTTTCGAGACCGGTCATGCCTACGGCAAGTCCTTGCGCACGGTGAAATCCTGCGTTGGCAACACTTGGTGCCGCTATGGCGTGCAGGACAGCGTAGGCATGGCCATCCATCTGGAGAACCGCTACAAAGGCCTGCGCGCGCCGCACAAGGTCAAGATGGCTGTGTCTGGCTGCACCCGCGAATGCGCCGAGGCTCAGAGTAAGGATTTCGGGGTGATCGCCACGGAGAATGGCTGGAATCTTTATGTCTGCGGTAATGGTGGCATGCGTCCACGCCACGCCGATCTGTTTGCCACCGACCTTTCCGATGAAGAACTGATCCGCACTATCGATCGGGTGGTTATGTTTTATGTACGTACGGCCGACCGACTGCAGCGCACCAGTGTCTGGATGGAGAATCTGGAGGGTGGCCTGGACTATCTGAAGCAGGTGGTTCTGGAAGACAGTCTGGGCATTTGTGCGGAGTTGGAGGAGCACATGAACGGTATTGCAGATACCTACCAGTGTGAGTGGAAAACGGCGGTGGAAGATCCGGAGAAGCGCAAGCGATTCCGCGAGTTTGTGAATGTGCCGGAGCAGAAGGATCCGGTGCAGCAGTGGACGACTGAGCGGGGGCAGAGGCGGCCTGTTTTGGCGTCTGCGTAGCCTTCGAGGTTTTGTTGTGACGCAAGGGGCACGGGGTGCTTATCCGCCGGGAAAAAATGTCTGAGCGTAGCGAGTTGTTTTTCCCAGAGGATAAGCACCCCGCACCCCTCGCTTACCGAACTCGGGAATATCGAAAAGTGAAAATTCAAGGAGAACACAGATGAAAGCTCGTACTTTTTGGAACGCGGTTTGTACTGTTGAAGATTTGGTGCCGGAATCCGGTATTGCGGTTTGGACGGAAGACGGGCCGGTGGCGGTGTTTTATCTGCCACACCGGTTGCCGGCGCTGTTTGCCATCAGTCATACCGATCCGTTCAGTGGCATCAATGTTCTGGCTCGTGGTATCACGGGGGATCTTAAAGGGGAGCCAGTCGTGGCTTCGCCGCTGTATAAACAACATTTCAATCTGAAAACCGGTGCCTGCCAGGAAGATAATTCGGTTATGGTTAAAGCTTACCCTGTTCTCCTCGATGGCAATCGGATTCTCTTGAAAATTCCCGAAAGTCAAAGGGCAGCCGTGGCAGCTTAACCACACAATAGGCGGCATCAACCAATATTGACGGCTCGGAATCTACCTGGGGGCGCCCACTGCCAGACAACCTGAGGTAAGATCACGAAAACACCTATAAAAAGGATGCTGCCCGTGAAGCCCCTCAACCCCACCGACCAGCTTTTCCTCTGGTTGGAGAAGCGTCAGCAACCCATGCATGTAGGTGGGCTGCAGATTTTCTCGTTTCCTGAGGATGCTCCGGACGATTACGTGGCCAGGCTTGCCGAACAGCTTCGCGAGAATACGGGAGTGACGGCGCCGTTTGATCGGCGCCTAAACAGTCGGCTGGCGCAACCGGTTTGGGTGCACGATAGCCACCTGGATTTGGAGCATCACTTCCGCTTCGAGGCTCTGCCTACACCCGGAAGAATCCGTGAACTGCTCACTTTTGTGTCTACCGAACACTCACATCTTATGGATCGGGAGCGGCCCCTGTGGGAGGTTCACCTTGTTGAAGGTGTTGGCCACAGGCAGTTTGCTCTCTACATCAAGGTGCATCATTCACTGGTAGATGGCATTTCCGCTATGCGAATGACCCAGAGAATGTTGTCCACGGATCCCTCAAAGCGCAATATGCCACCGATTTGGGACTTATCAACACGCCCGGGGCGGCACGAGGGTGTGAGCCAACCTTCTCTCTGGCAAAGCATTAGCCATTTGCTGGGAATATCGGGAAAGCAGTTGGGTACGGTGCCGACTGTCACGCGGGAACTATTGCGCACGATCAACACCGCCAGAAAAGACGCTACCTACAACTCGCTCTTTCAGGCACCCCGCAGCATTCTGAACCAGAAAATCACCGGCTCCCGCCGTTTTGCCGCCCAGTCGTACTCTCTGAAGCGGATAAAAGCGGTTTGCCATGCCTACGGCGCCACTGTGAACGATGTGGTTACGGCCATGTGCGCGAGCGCCCTGCGTACCTTTTTGATGAATCTGGACGCGCTTCCAACCAAACCACTCGTTGCGATGGTGCCTGTTTCTCTGCGCAAGCATGTGAGTTCTGCAGACGGCAGTGTTGAAGGTGGCCAGTCTGAAGGCAATCAGGTGGGGGTTATTCTGGCCAACCTACATACGGATGAAAGCAATGCGGGCGCACGGCTGCAAAAAATTCACCAAGGTATTCAGGAAGCGAAAGACCGCTACGCTCACATGTCGGCTGAAGAAATTGTCAACTACACCGCTCTAACTCTGGCGCCAGCGGCGTTTCATCTGCTAACCGGTCTGGCGCCTAAGTGGCAGACATTCAACGTGGTGATATCCAATGTGCCCGGGCCCAAAGAGGTCCGTTACTGGAACGGCGCCAAACTGGAAGGCATGTACCCCGTGTCCATCGCGATGGCTCGTTTGGCGCTGAACATGACACTGACCAGCTACAACGGTCAGGTAGAATTTGGGCTAATAGGCTGCCGCCGAACGCTTCCTAGCCTGCAGCGTATGCTGGAGTACCTGGAAGACGGGCTAGTGGAGCTGGAACAGGGTGCTGTTAGCTGAACTTCACTTCGCCGTTACGCTCGGAAATTTGATCATTCAGCGTCCAGAAATCATAAAGAATACCAATCAGGAACAGGCCGCCAGTCAGCAGGTAGATAATTCCGGTGATCCATTTGCCCATGTACAAGCGGTGCAAGCCAAAAACACCGGTAAAGGTCAGTAACAACCAGCCAATGCTATAGTTAACTTCACCCTCACGGAACCGGCTGTCTGCTTCCGCATCCATGGATGGAATTAAGAACAGGTCGATAATCCAGCCGATGAAAAACAAGCCTAATGTGAAAAACCAGATTGTTCCTGTGATGGGTTTACCGTAATAAAAGCGATGGGAGCCAAGAAACCCGAAGATCCAAATTAAGTATCCCAGCAGGACGCTGTGGGTATTCTGTCGATTAGCCATATAGGGCTCCGATAACAATTAAGTGCAACGTTCTATCAAATATGGGGCCTGCCGGTTTCTTCCACAAGGCCTGCGAGCATAGTGGCGGGCCGGCGGGTGGTGTTTATTCTCCTTGGGAAAAACAACTCGCTGCGCTCAGACATCTTTTTCCTGGCGGAGAATAAACACCACCCGCCGGCCTTCAAGTCTTGCAATAGCGCCAATTTTCTCTCGAAAACTAATCAGGGCCCCATCTCAGGCGCCGGGTCAGACCCACCCTCACGAAACTCACTGGCCGATTTACCCGTCCACTTGCGAAAGGCACGGCTGAAGTTGGATAGGTCGGCGTAGCCCAGTTCATAGGCAATCTCGCTCACGGACTGGTTGGTGTAACGAAGTAACTGAATAGCACGGTCTTTGAGAACGGTCTCTACAATTTCACGGTAACTGGTTCCTTTCTCTGCCAGCCGACGCTTCAGCGTACGAGAAGACACGCAAAAGCGCTCAGCTATGGCCTCCAGCGAAGGTAAGGGCGCGGGTATCATTCGCAGCATGTTGCGCACGGCTATGGCGAGGTCTCCCTGCTCTTTCAGGGCCTTCTGCAGTTCAAACTCGCATTCATCCCGGGCCATGCGAGAGGCTTCGGCGTCCGCCAGCCGCATGCGCACACTCAATAGTTCTTTTGGGAACACCAGCATTGCATCAGGCTGCTCATATTCAAACCGTACCGGCAGATGATCTTCGAGCTGACGGTAATAGGCGGGCTCTGGGCCACCAAGGCGCACGGTTACACCTGGCAGTTTTCCGTCATTAAGGCCAAACCCATGCGCCTGGGCATCGCTGCGGTCGAGTAGCTGTTCGGTGAGCAGAATAAGAGTTGCGCTGACGGTTTCAGCCAAAAACGGGTAAAGCCCTGGCGCATCAAACTCAGTGCACAGTTTCACCAGCACATGGTCGTCAGTTTCCGATTGGCTCATGCTCAAAAAAGGCGCTCGTAACTGCAGATAACGGTGTACGGAATCTAAAGCGTCAGCAAACGTAGGGCTGGTTAGAGCGGCGAACCCAAGAGTGCCGTGAATGGTTACCCTTAGCTCCCGGGCAAGCATGAAGCTCAAGCCGTCTTTCCCCGCAAGCGCCAACGCGCGTTCGGCGATAATCATGGCATCGGTGACAAATACACGGCTGTCATTCGCTTTCAGGTCATCCGGCCCAAAATTCAGTCCTTCATAAAGCGCCCGGTCGTTGTGGCCTAGCTGACGGACAGTCTCAGCCATCACGCGCATATACACGCCCGGCACCAGGAACACCCCCAGCATCTGCCGTTCTTTTTCTGGCCCAGTGGTCGCCATAAACTGCCCTTGGTTGCCGCAATGAAAACCTCAAAACGACTCTAGCAGAAGCTCGGAACCATCACAGTGGGACAAGATGCACCCAGGCCTACGTCGCGCTGGCCAACTTTTGGTCATTCTGTCCCATTCAGAATGAGAGCCGTCCCGTTTTCGCATTCATCCCGACGCTGGACTCCGACACACTGAAGCCATGACATCAGCCAATGTGAGGAGTAGACCCATGCTGAGTACAAAAACCGCCGATAAGCAGGCTAAAGCAATCCATCAGGCATCAAAAACGCCGGATAACGTCAGCATCAAGGCCCAGCGCATGGGATTCGAGTTTGACGAGCAAGTGCCCCAGTACTGGCTAGAGAACAGCCACTTTCTAAGCCACACCATGAATGCACTTTCGGTGCTTTTCCCACAGGGCGAACAGTTTTTTGTGGATTCTGTGCGTGCATTTCGGGATCAAATTAACGATCCCAAGCTGAAAGCCGAGGTGCGTGGCTTTATCGGCCAAGAAGCGATGCACTCCTTAGAGCATCTCGCCATGAACCAGCATGTGCGAGACCAGGGCATGCCAGTAGAGGATTTGGAAAAGCATCTCACGGTCGTTTTAGACATAGCCAAAAAACTGCCAAAACGCCATCAGCTTGCCATTACCTGCGCCTTGGAACATTTAACCGCAATGATGGCGGATATGCTTCTGGAGCGCGACGATATTCGTGAAGGCATGCACGAGACCATGCGCCCGCTCTGGGCATGGCACGCCATTGAGGAAACCGAGCACAAAGCCGTAGCTTACGATGTGTTTCAAAGGGTTGGAGGCACCTACGCCGAAAGAACCTTTTACCTGGCCTTCAGCACGGCCGCTTTGGGCGTTGTGGGCTCCTATTTCACCTGTCGCATGATGCTGAACGATGCCAAGCGCTTCTCCGTTGCCGACACCACCCGGGGCCTTTGGCGCCTATGGGGGAAGAACGGCACGTTCTCCAGCCTGATTCCTACCTGGTTTAGCTACTTTAAGCCGGGCTACCACCCTTGGGATCATGACAACAGCGAGCTAATTGCGCGTTTTAAAGCGGAGATTCAGTCTTACATTGCACCGCAATACCAGAGCGGAAATCGCAAAACACTGCAGTGACCTTCGCATGCAATAAAATAAACAGGCCGGCCAGTAAGCGCCGGCGTGTTTAGCTTCCAGCTACAGAACCCTGATCGTGCATCGCAACGCCTTTCGCTTCCACAATACCTTTGCGCCACAACCGCCACTCGCCGGGCTGATAAATATCCCATTGCTCATCGGTGGTCAGCGGCTCGGTTACGATCACGCTAACAATGTCGTTCGGCGTGGTTTCAGACTCAAAATCCACAATCACGTCGGCATCTTTTAGCCTGGCTGGGCCGAAAGGCGCTCGGCGGGTGATGCTGGCCATTTTGGTGGTGCAGTAAGTGAACAGCCAGTCGCCATTGCTCAGCAGCAGGTTGAAAACCCCTTGGCCGGCAAAGGCTTTTGAGAGGCGAACCAAGTGCTCGGTCATAACCTCGACAGAATCGTCGCGATCACAGTGATTACGCAGATGGTTGAGGATATCGCAAAACAGAGCTTCACTGTCGGTACCGCCCACCGGCTCGTAAAAACCTGCCGATGGCTCAAACTCAGAAAGCTGTCCGTTATGGGCAAAGACCCAATATCGGCCCCAGAGTTCGCGCATAAACGGATGGGTGTTGGCCAGACAGATTTCGCCCACATTGGCCTGGCGAATATGGCAAATCGCCACTTCGCTCTTGATAGGGTGAGTTTGAACCACTTCGGCAAGCCGTGAGTTGGCGCTGGCATCCACATCGTGGAAGGCCCGCACGCCTTTACCCTCGTAAAAGGCCACGCCCCAACCATCTTTATGAGGCCCGGTATCACCGCCTCTGCGGGTCAGCCCGGTGAAGCTGAAGCAGAGGTCGGTTGGCGTGTTGGCGCTCATGGCCAGTAGTTCACACATAGAACAAAGAGACTCCTTGCAGGATTCAGAATTCTACCGCAAGAATACCCGAATTAGCCGGGCAAGCCAGTGTCAGCCATATAAGTTCTTGCGGGAAAAACGCGCCACCAGCGGTTGATAGGCAGAGCCAAGCACACGGTTCAGGGCATCAATTCCCCAGGCATCTGGGCCTACCAGAATACGGGATTCATCTTTGAGAATGCCTTTCACAATAATGCCAGCGGCTTTGTCTGGCGTGGTCATAGCCAGCTTATCGAAGCCTTTGCGAAGTTCCTTCACATCATTAAACCCGGTCATGCGCGCCGCGTTGGCAATATTGGTGCGAATGCCGCCCGGGTGCACACAGCTAACGGCTACCGGCTGTTTTTCCAGCTTCATTTCCTGGCGCAGAGATTCCGTAAACCCACGTACCGCAAACTTTGCCGCGTTATAGGCACTTTGCGTGGGCACGCCAATCAGGCCAAACACACTGGAAATATTCACCACGTGGCCATCACCCGAAGCAATCAGGTGTGGCAAGAAGGCACGGGTACCGTGGGCGACCCCCCAAAAGTCGATGTCCATAATCCACTGGAAGTCAGCGTCAGACATTTCTCTCACCGAAGCAGCAAGCGCCACGCCAGCATTGTTGATGATCACATTAACTTGGCCAAAGTCCTTCGCCACTTCGGCGGCATGGGCGTATACAGCCTCTCTGTCACCTACATCCAGTTTGTAGGTTTTAACATCCGCGTCCTCAATGGCTGCAGCAGTTTCGGTCAGACCTACTTCGTTAACATCTGACAGCGCCAACCTGCAGCCGCGTTCCGCCAGGTTTTTTGCGAGAGACCGCCCAATGCCAGAACCCGCACCTGTGATAACCACTACTTTGTTTTTCAGATCTTTCATGGCCGTAGGCCTCTTATTGTGTGTTGTGCCCGTTAAAGCAGATACTCTAACAAGTACAGAGCTTCTGAATATGGCTATAGCAATCTGCCTCACATGACACTTGGGCCACTCTGACTCTGCCCCGACTTTTGGGTACAATCCCAAATCTCCGGAGGCGTCAGCCTATCGGATTTCTTAAACCCTGAACCTGCGGATTTTCTGTATGGAATGGAGTCTTACGCACTTCTGGCTGATTTTGGCCCTCATATTGGGGCTGGCTGAGCTGACATCCGGCGTTTTGCTATTACTGGCACTGGGTATTGCTGCTGCTTTGACCGCCATGTTGGCATTCATCGGCATGTCGTTTGAATGGCAACTTATTGGCATGGGCGTGTTTTCGGGCCTGTTGGTGCCTATTGCTATCCGTTGGATTCGCCCTCGCTTTTCTCCCAAAGGCGTAGCTTATGGCACCACCGGTACCGGTGTTGAACAGGGCAAGCGTTATCGCACACTAAAGCGGGATTTCGACGACGCCACAGGCATCAAAGTCAACGGCGACTTTTATCGCCTGAGAGACGAAACAACCGGTGTCACTGATTTTCCGGAAGGAACCGACGTGATTTTCAAACAATTCGATGGCACTACCGCCATTGTTCAATCAGCCACACACAAGGAACTGTAAGCATGGAATCCTATCTCACACCCGGGCTGATCATCAGCCTGATTATTGTTGCTATCGGCGTTTTCATCATTGCCAAAGGGCTGGTTATCGTTCGCCAGTCTGAAGTGATGGTTATTGAGCGTTTGGGCTCATTTAACCGCGTTCTGGAAAGCGGTGTGAACATCATCATTCCGTTTGTTGAGCGGCCTCGCCCTATCACCATGATTCGCTACATGCGCATGGGCGAGGAATACCACCCGATGACCAGCGACGAAACCCGAATCGATCGCCGGGAAACGGTGATGGATTTCCCGGGGCAGCCAGTGGTAACCACCGACAACGTCACCGTGAAAATCAACGGAGCCCTTTATTACCAAATCATCGACCCGCGCCGCGCGGTTTATGAAGTAGCTAATATGAGCCAGGCGGTGGAAGTACTGGCTAAAACCACCCTGCGTTCGGTGGTGGGCAAAATGGAACTGGATAAGCTGTTTGAATCCCGGGCAGAGGTGAACAATGCCATTCAGGCCGAAATGGAAGAAGCAGCCTCCAAATGGGGTGTAAAACTCACCCGGGTGGAAGTTCAAGACATCAACATGCCTGAAGAAGTTGAAGACGCCATGCGCCTGCAAATGGCTGCTGAGCGTAAGCGCCGGGCCACGGTAACCGAAGCCGAGGGTGAGAAAACAGCAGCCATTGCCAAAGCTCAGGGCCAGCGCGAATCGGCCATTCTTAACGCTGAAGGCGATAAAGAATCCTCAATATTACGTGCCCAGGGTGAACAGGAATCCATTCGTCTGGTGCTGAGTGCCATGGGCGATTCGGAAGAAAACAAGCAAACGGTTATCGGCTATCTGCTGGGGCAAAGCTATATCAAAATATTGCCGACCATGGCCCAGGAGGGCGAACGGGTGTTTGTGCCCTACGAATCGTCTGCGCTGCTAGGCTCCATGGGCATGTTCCGGGAACTTGCCGGCAGCCCGGAAGATGTCGTTCGTCAGTCGTTACAGAAAGACGGCCTGCGTGGTGGGCTGGTCGGCGGCGCTGGCAACGTTTAAGCCTTCTCATATCCGTGGACAACCTGTTGGCGTCAGCCCAGCAGGTTGTCCAGCGGCTCGTCGTAGCTCGGCGCGAACACCTCCAAGAAGTACATCACCTCTGGCAATGCCTCCTGCTCAAGCTTTTGCCTAATCTGCCTCTGTGCCGGCTCAAACTCCCGGTTACCCGCACGCACTTCCGCCTGACATTTGAGCCAGGCCGACAACCGATCTGCCGCTTTGATTAACTCGCGATCCTCTATCGGCTGCCAGGATTCCCGCAGGTAAGGTGCAAAATCCTCACGCAAATCCGCCGGCAGCAGTGCCAGCAACTCTGCCTCTGCTTTGTGTTCAATGTCACCGAAAGCCTCGCGCATTACCCTGGAGTGATATTTGATGGGTGTGGGCATGTCTCCCGTGATCACTTCGGTTGCATCGTGGTAGAGCGCCGCAGTGGCAATTCTGTCGGCATTTACCTGCCCGCCAAAGTGCCGGTTGCGGATTAAAGCCAAGGCGTGGGCCAACGTGGCCACTTCCCAGGAGTGCGTAGCGACGTTTTCTTCAATCGCGTTGCGCATCAGCCCCCAGCGCTTAATCCAGCGCAGACGGGAAACGTAAGCAAAAAAATGACTCATGGGCTGTGGCACGCGCTTTATTCCTTTGTGACTTCTTCATATAAAGAGGCGACTCTTAACGGGCATCAAGGGTGAATTCTATGATTACGTTGCCATCGTCCGCCACTTCGGCGTTACGGGACGGGTCTAGTGTGAATAACTGCTTCGCCGGAACACCGTGGGTATCCCGCAGTATGTCCTGCACCATAGCGCCCCGACTGTTAGCGAGGTTAGTCAGTGCCTCCGGTGCTGCTAATGTGCGCTCGCCGGCAAGATAAGCCTTGCGGGCTTCTTTCCAGTCTTGCTCTGAAAGCTCCCCATCCTGATTTGCTGCCAGCTCATCATGCAAAAGCACCACGCCATCGGCAGAAGGCGACACGCCGCCCCGGATATTCAGTAGCAGGTCGGGGCGGTCTTGTAAGGCTTTCGCCAGAACGGCAAGTTTATCAGCCTCTCCCGGTGCAAGTTTGGCTGTACCTGGCTCAAAGCTCATTTGGCCCAGTTCTTCACCGCTCAAACCGGCGAGATCGGCAAGCGTCCCCAGCACGCTGAATGGTGACGTCGCAGCCTTGGCAAGCACATTTACAAAGGTTCCCATAACCACCTGGCCAATGCTGAACTCCGGGTTGTCCATATTACCGCTGATTGGCAAGTGCACTTCGATAACGCCCTCGCTGTCCCGAAGCAGAGCCAGCCCAAGCTTCACAGGCGCATTAATGGCTTCTTCACTGGCGACGGCTTTTCCTAACCCCAACCGGTCCAGAACCACCTTGTTCGAGGCATCAATTTGGCTGCCGGTAATCTCGTAATCCAAATCGAGATTCAGCTTGCCACTGTCTACTCCGTACCCTAAATAACGACTCAGATAAGGTGAAAGACGAGGCAACGAGAGGTCGCTCATGGTTAACATCAGATTACTTTTTCCTTCTGTACCCAGGGTGCCAATATTGCCATCAAACTCAACACTGCCACTGCCCAGGCGACCGTTTAAGGAAACCTTTCCCTGCTGGGGCGACACGTTACTAAGACCGGTTACCGTGCCATTTAGCTGGTTTAGCGTGGTTGTAAAAGTTGGGTCCAGGGTGCGGTCGGTGTAATCGATCTCGCCTTTTTCAACCATTAACTGGCCAATGCGAAATATAAACGGCGCCTCCTTGCCTGCACCCTGTTGCGGCTCTGCGGAGGCATTGCCAGATTCTGTCGCTGGGACAATCTGCTCTACGTTATGCACGCCGTTAGAGTTACGCACCAGATTAATAGCGGGTTGAGCAAGGGTAACTGTGCCGATTTCCAACCTGGCTGGATGTACATTGTATTCAATGGGTGCCAGGCGCAGTGTTTGCCATGAGATCAACCGCTTACTACTGCCCGGCAACTGAAGATTCAGGCCTGCAACCTCTGCAGTGCCGCTGAAAGTGCCGGTTAAGGGATCCTGTTGTCCATCGAGATCCAAATTCCCATCCAGCCCCAGCTCGCCGCCGGCCACCGCAAGATTGGCCGACTCCTGCAAATAGGGTTCAAACGCTGCCAACATAATGCCCGACCCGGACATAGCAGCTTCCAGATTAAATGGCTCAGGCGTTACCTGGCCATTCAGAGAGAATTTGCCGCCACTGGCAAGAGCTGCCTGTAGTTGATACGACATGGGCTCTTCCATCTCGCTGCTGATATCACCGGTATTAAGCGATAACTGTTCCAGCGCCAATTCTGCCGGTTGGTCCGGCTGTTGGTCCTGCCAAAGCACACGGCCATCCGAAACCGTGACACCTGCCAGCGACCAACGAAAGGCCTGCTTACCCGCCGCGGGCCCGGGCGTCTGTGTTGCTGGCTCTTTCGGCTCGTTGTTGTTCGCAAATGCGGTCAGCTCTGCAACCCAATCAATCTCTCCTGCTTTATTGCGGGCTAACTTGATATCGGGCTGTTCAACCGAAATTGGCCCCACACTGGCTTCAAGAGCGTTCAAATCAAACCCAATATCTTCTATCGCAATGGTTGCGGTGGTTAAGCGGGACTGCTTGCTTTGCTTATTCAGGGCGATCGCTAGTTCTTTTACGGATAATTGGCCATTGCTGGTAGAAAGGTACAGGGTGTCGGCAAACTGAAGCTCATAATCTGAGCGCACGGTGACTTTGCCGCCACGTAAGTCATAGGGCAGGTAGGGCGCCAGAAAATGCCCTATCGTTTTATGATCGACGCCTGAGACCGCCAGGTTGCCACTGGAAAACAGCGGCGTAACACTGAGGCTGCCCTGCCACTCAATGGTCTGGTTACCCAAAGCGGCCTGCAGATGATAGTCGCTGCTGTGGTCGTCTCGCTGCCAGGTAGCAAGGTCGTTCAACGTAAGATCCAGCGGCGTAACCCGGAATTCCGCCATCTCAGGCTGTGTGAAATCCCGAAACAGAAGTTCGCCGCCGTTTACTGTAAGCTGCTGAAAATACAGCGAAGGCGGTGCTTGATTGTCTTCTGGTTCAGTCTGTTCTGGCGGCAGACTGTCTTTGCCTGCACTGGCCGCTTGAAAATCCCGTGCGAAGTTCACATTGTAGTCTTCAAGCAAGTCCAGCCGAATGAACGGCTCATCAAGCTCAATAGCCTCAAACCCGACAACACCGCGAAACAGTGCAAAGAAGTTCAGGTTTATATACAGACGATCAAAGCCAACAACTTTTTCGCTGTCGCCATCTTGTGCAGTGAGATTCAGCGCTTCAACACTCAGCGCAAACGGATTGCTGCTGACACCCTCAACCTTGGCCTGCCACCCCATATGCTGCTCAAGCTGATCAGGCAGGGCACGCTTCAGCCACCAGGGCAGCAGCAAAAAGCCCGCCAAGCTGTATAACACGATGAGTACGAGCGCCCCGATCAACAGGTTTCTGGGAAGGCGACTGCGCTGACGGCTATGGGCCACTGATTTCTCCTTTCGGGTATGCATTCCTGACAAAGCCACTACACAAGGATAGTCGGCGCACCCCCCTTTTGTCAGCTACTATGCCGCCATCGCTGACAGGTGCAAGTGAACCCTATATCCTGAACGTTCGTAACCCACTCGCCAGAACACGTCTGACGATCAGCAAACGAGGGCCCGAGATTATGGATATCGGCGATATGCGTCGCGACTTTGAAAGCGAGGGACTGGATCGCGAAGCACTGAGCGGCGATCCGGTCGAGCAGTTCGAAACCTGGTTTGGCGATGCCCGCGAAGCCGGTATTCTTGAGCCCAACGCTATGTCTTTGGCTACCGCTGGTGTCGATAGCATGCCAGACCTGCGCACGGTACTACTGAAGTACTTCGATGAACGTGGTTTCGTGTTTTACACCAACTACGAAAGCCGAAAAGCCCAGGAATTGAGAGAAAACCCAAAGGCCGCGCTGCTGTTCCCGTGGATTGGCCTGAACCGTCAAGTACGCATTCAGGGCAAGGTTGAAAAGGTCAGCAAAACTGAATCGTTAAGGTATTTCTCGTCGCGCCCACGGGGCAGCCAAATTGGTGCTTGGGTCTCCGAGCAAAGCAAAGCCATCACCTCTCGGGGACTTTTAGAACAGAAAGTGGCAGAAATGAAGCGCAAGTTCAGTGAGGGCGAAGTGCCATTACCCGGATTTTGGGGTGGCTATCGAGTTGTGCCCGAGCGCATAGAATTCTGGCAAGGCAGGCCCAGCCGACTTCACGATCGATTTGAATATGTAAAGGAAGGCGATGATTGGCTCATCCAGCGACTTCAACCCTGATTGCGCAAAGGTTCGGCAAAAGCCAACCATCAAGCTGTGCCACCAAACCGGACAAGTGCCAGAGGTTGCACCGAGCTGGCTGACGGCCCATGAGCGCGAGAGGTTTGCCGGGCTCAGCAGCAGCCGGGCGTCAGAGTTTCTCACCAGCAGATGGTTAATTCGGCAGGCTTTAAGCAGGGCAGGCTCCGTGCGCCCAGACCAGTGCTGGCCCGAGGACGGGCGCCCAGCAACCTCTGCCAGCCCAGCTGGCTGGCATCTCTCACTAAGCCACAGCCACGGGCTGTCTGCCTGCGGCACTCAATATGGCTCTGCATTGGGAATAGACATCGAGCCCAGTAAGCGACACCCACAATGGCAAAAGGTGGTTAAACGCTGGTTCTCTCCCGTTGAGCAGGAATGGTTGTTTCAAGAAGATGACCCCCACAACTTTCTCAGAGCCTGGACTCTAAAAGAGGCATGGCTAAAGGCCACCGGCCGGGGCATCGCTGGCAACCTGCAAACCCTGGAAGTGCGCCGCAATTTTGAACTCTACGGCGACCAGCCAGACAATCACTGGCAAGCCTGCTGTTTTTACACGGAAGGCTTTTTGGCTACAGTAGTGTACAGACAAACCGCAGATGACCGGCCCGGATCATGGCCCTCCATCACCCTGCTGGAACCACCATTCGACGACTACAGCCTGAATAAAGCAAACCGACTGGATACACACTGGGAGCCGCTGTTCCAGCGTAAAATTCGAGCAAAGCGCTGACAGCCACACCGAGATAACGTTATATGCCAATCGCCGTTACAAGCAAAGCCCCCGCCGCAACCGAACGCTGTCCATGGTGCGGTACCGATCCGCTTTATGTGCATTACCATGACACAGTCTGGGGCCGGCCAGAATACGATGACCTGGAGCTATTCGAGAAGCTGTGCCTGGACGGCCAACAGGCAGGGTTAAGCTGGATAACCATCTTGCGCAAGCGCGAAACCTATCAAGCTGCTTACGATTATTTCGATCCAGAAAAAATCGTCCGATACGATGACAACAAGATTGCGGAGTTACTGGCAAACCCAGGGATTGTGCGGAATAAACTGAAGGTGCAGTCGATTATCAAGAATGCCAAAGGGTATTTGGACTTACAGGAGAAGGGCTCTGGTTTTTCCAGCTTTCTCTGGTCGTTTGTGGGGGATAGCCCCATCCAGAATAACTGGCGCAGCATTGAGGAAGTACCAGTCACCACTGCGGAATCCGAAGCCATGTCCAGGGCGCTTAAACGGGCAGGGTTTACCTTTGTAGGACCAACGATTGTTTACGCATTTATGCAGGCGGTGGGCATGGTTAACGACCACTTGATTGCATGCCCCCAGCATAGCCTGTGCCGCTCCCTGGCACTGTGATCCTGGCTGCTATTAAGACTGGGCAGCTACAATCGCGTATTCATGGTTGTGCGGTTCAATGAGAACACCGTGCAATGCAATGATCGCTTTTTCGTAATCGTCTTCATCGATTACAAACTGCATATCAACCTGGCGCATACACTGGTGCATAGCCAACACGCTGATTTCTCCATCTGCCAACGATTTAACCGACCGGGCGAGGATGCCTGGCACCTTCATGTCGCTACCAATGGCTGAAACCATGGCAACTTTACGGGTGCTGACTTCACCGTTAGGAAACTCCCCTTTCAGCGCTTTCACTACCCGCTTAACGTGCTTAAGTGTGCTACCTACATAGTGGGTGATCGTGTTGGCGTTGGTGTCCTTGGCCATAAAGCGCACTTTAAAGCGGCTCAGGATATCCAGAATACGACGATCGGAGCCCGGTTCGCCCTGCATGTCCTGATCAAACACCTCTATTGCAAACACACCTTTGGCGCCAGCAATAATTTCAACCTGTGGCTTTTCGCTCACATAGTCACCGGTAATCAAGGTGCCGGTATGCTCTGGCTCGAACGTGTTCATCACTCGCAGTGGAATTTCTGCCTGGCGCAGACCTTTACCGGCACGGGGGTGAATCGCCTCCATACCAAGGTTCGCCAGCTGGTCGGCCACGTCGTAATTAGTGCGACCCAACGGGACCACTTTTTCAGCGCCCACAATGTTGGGGTCGGCAGAGCTCAGGTGAAACTCCTTGTGGATGACGGCTTCGCGGGCGTCGGTAATAACCGCCACTCGGCTAAACGTCATCTCGCTGTAGCCCCGGTCGAAGGTGCGCATCAAGCCTTCCTGACACTGGGCGTAGCCGGTAACAATGGGCAGCTCACGGGTGAGGTCCACCGCATCAAACGCCTGTTTCAGCTTCTCATCCAGCGGCAGCAACTCGGTGTCGCGCCAGCCGGTCAGATCCACAAAGCGTGCATTGATTCCCTCTTGCTGCAGCTTCAAGGTGGTGTTGAAGGCACTGTGCGCCTCGCCAATGCCCGCAAGCATTTCACGAACCGTTAGCAGGTGCTCTTCCAACTGAAACTGGCCGTAAGAACAGAGGCGCTGCAGGTCGATCAAACAACCGCGAACCCCTTCAATACGATCAGTAATAAACTGATCCGCCTGCTGCTTCAGCATGGGGTCTTCAAACAGCTCACCGTTAATGTCAGTCATGAACTGGATCAGCTTGGTAAGATCATCTGCCCAGGCCCAGTCTGACTCCGCATCGGCAAACAGCGCGTAAACACCGGGCTCGCCGGTTTTTTTGTGCTCCAACAGTTCGTTGGTTACGCCGGCATAGGCAGACACAACAAAAATGCGCTGATAAAGCTCTTCGTCGCTGTACTTCGCGACAATAATGTTATCGCGTACAGCCTCATAATTGCTCATTGAGGTACCGCCGATCTTCTCGGCGGTATGTAATTGGCTACTCATAGTTCCTAACCTTGGCTACCCTGCAGAATGAATGTCCCTGATGGCAGGCGTCTTACGACGCCTTGCTGACTCCTTCCTGCATGATTTCATCCACACTCTTGCCCAGGATTTCGGCGCCCAGTTTCAGGTCGTCCTTGCTGGTTGTCAGCGGCATCAGGCACTTGATTACCTCATCATTCGGGCCACTGGTCTCGATGATCAGCCCATGCTCAAACGCACGCGAAGTAATCGGGCCTGTCAATTCTGCGTTTTTGGCTTCAATGCCACGCATCAAGCCACGACCTTTCATTGTGAACTCGTTCGGGTACTTATCACATATTGCCTGCAGCGCGTCGCCCAGAACCTGAATCTTTTCCTTCACTTCGTTGGCAAACGCGTCGTCTTTCCAATAGGTTTCTATGGCAGCACGGGCCGTGATAAACGCCATGTTGTTACCACGGAAGGTACCGTTATGCTCACCCGAGCCCCAGATGTCCAACTCCGGTTTGAGCAGCACCACAGCCATCGGCAAGCCATAGCCACTCAAAGACTTGGAAACGGTTACGATGTCAGGAGTAATACCTGCAAATTCAAAGCTGAAGAACTCACCGGTGCGGCCATTACCTGCCTGGATGTCATCCAGAATCAGCAGCATATCGTGCTTCTTACACAGAGTCTCCAAACCTTTCAGCCACTCAGCACGGGCCGCATTCAAACCACCTTCACCCTGAACCGCTTCCACAATAACTGCGGCAGGCACCTCAACACCGGACGAACTATCAGACAACAGCTTGTCCATAATTGCCAGGCTGTCTACATCTTCACCAAGATAGCCGTCGTAGAACATGAAATCCACATTGCTCAGAGGCGCACCAACACCACCACGGTGATGCTTGTTACCCGTTGCAGCAACTGCACCAGTGGTTACACCGTGAAAACCGTTGGTGAACGAGATAATGCCAGTGCGCCCCTTTACTTTACGGGCCAGCTTGAGGGCTGCCTCTACACAGTTAGTACCGGTTGGGCCAGTAAACTGCATTTTATAGTCCAGACCACGGGGGTCCAGAATGTATTTCTTGTAGGCTTCCATAAAGCCGTGCTTGGCAGTGGTGTACAAATCCAGACCCTGGCTCACACCGTCGGCTTCAATGTACTCAAGCAGAGCTTTTTTCAGGATGTCGTTGTTGTGACCGTAGTTCAGTGAACCGGCACCTGCCAGAAAATCGAGATATTGCTTGCCGTCTTCAGTGTAAAGGTGCGCGTTCTTGGCGCGATTAAAAACCACTGGAAAGGCACGGCTGTATACACGTACTTCGGATTCGTTCTTGAAAACTTCCATTATATTTCCTCTTAGCCTGCTCGGCTTTTTAAATAGAATTCGTTAAAGATAGCTCTGAGGCTGGGGCGCATCAGTGGGTAGGGCGTTGAGGTATCTTCAAAAACACGCATGTTTTTGACGCGCTACTCCCGGAGCCCCAAAAAGCTCTCAGGATTACTTGGTAAACGGCCCAATACGCAGCAGAAATTCAGAATCGTGCTTGCCGCCAAAATGGGTGTCTTTCTCGAAGTGCTCATGGTCAACAATCTCGGCGCCCATATCCCGTGCAAACGAACGGAACAGCGCCCATGAGGCTTCATTATCTGCGGTGATCGTGGTTTCCATGTGGGTCACGTTTTTACACGCATCACGGGCCACGATTTCTTTTAACATCCGCTTGGCCAAGCCTTGCCCACGACCTTTCTCGTGAACCGCTACTTGCCACACAAATACAGTCTCGGGCTGTTGAGGAGGGGTATACCCGGAGATAAAACCGACTAGGTCGCCGTCTTTCTCCGCAGCCACGCCGGTCTCGGCAAAATGGCTACACTGCAGGAGGTTGCAGTAAATTGAGTTGGCGTCCAGTGGAGGGCATTCCGCTACCAGCTGGTGGAGCCTGAAGCCATCATCCTTAACAGGTGTACGCAGGGTGATGGCGGTGGTATTCGATCCTTCTGATGTCATAACTTAGTCAGTTCGCCGCTAAAAGTTAGGGTTGAATTATATAGACCTCGAAATATATTTCAAGTCTGACTGGGTAGCAGCGCCCCAGAGAACGCCAGCACTTACCTCAACTTTGGTCCGTATTCCCGCTTATACCAACGCCTGGAGCCTTACGACGAAACCTTTAGGCCTCCAAACAAGCAAACCCAATAAAACTAACCAGGCGCTGAACAACTAGCCCCATACCGATAACAAGAGAAACACCGATGATGCCGCAGCATCACGCGCTCATCCATGCTCTGGGCCAGCGACCCACCCAAATCGTACTGAGGATCAT
>NZ_JBQDKB010000035.1:3758-36011 GCF_052094685.1 Marinobacter sp. | reverse complement strand
AGCAGGCCTACTGGAAAACTCAAAAGACGGTGGCCTAAATCACTTGACCACTACATAACGGTGGCTAATTTAGAAAAAACAGGCTGGGCATTCCCAGACCGCCTGAAAGGCTCCGAAAGCTCAAAAGGCTATGTGGTTTCAGCTAAAAATACAAAGCTGTGGCTTCGCGCTTATGCCTCAAGCTCGATAGAGGATGAGGATAATACAGAATATGAATTTTCCGATGATATAGAACTTGAAATACCCGCCTTAGAGCGGCGTTTCTTGTGAAGTAAGCAATGTGCCCTGCTTACCTTTTGAGGATGCTCCCCGTCTAAAAAGTAAATCATGTGCTCCCGCTATTGTGACCAACTCTTTCAGGTCCTCACGTATCTGGAAGAGGCGGTAACGCACTTTGCAGTCAGAGCAGCCGAAAATTCTGGGCTACTGGTTACATGGTAAGAAAAGTATAACTGTTGCCTGCAGATTAGGGAGGCACAATTTGATTTTAACAGCCTTTGAAGGGCGACAATGCAAAAGCTGAGAGCAACCTACTCAAGAATCAAAGAGCTCCTCGGTGACAACACTGAGCCTCTCGAATCCGTGGAGTTGGTCGAAGCTTATCGCCGTTTTTTTAAGCCTGAAACAGTACGTGTCGTGCTCCTTGCGGAGTCGCATGTCTATACCGACGACTCCGAAAGACAAATACCCACCTTACCCATCCCCGGACTTTCTGGTTATCCGGATCAATACGCCCGCTTTGTGTACTGTTTAGGGTACGGTGAAAAAAGTCTGACTCAGTCTGTAAAGCATCCAAAGCGTGACGGCACCCCTCAGTTCTGGAAAATCTTTTACAGTTGCTGCAATTCCATATCGAGCCCTGACGACTTCCGCCCTATTCTCGGTAAAACTGCACCCGAAGAAAGGTTGCGTAACAAGATAGAAGTTTTGAAGCAGATGAAGCGTGAGGGTATCTGGCTTATTGATGCGAGCATCGTAGCCCTATACAAAGAGGGCCAGAAAGTGCCGCGCATGCTCGATGCGCTGAAAGAATCCTGGCAGTCGTACACACGAGATGTTGTCCTATCCGCAAAACCAGACCACGTTATTTGTATTGGGAAAGGCGTGGCCAGCGTCGTCGAGCCTGATTTGAAAAAACACTTTGCATCAAAGTACACAGTGCTTGCTCAACCAAACGCTTTTCTGTCGTCTGCCGAGCACTTTGCAAACTACCAGACTTATAGCCGGATCTGTGGCATCCAAACCTCTCGAAAGTGACGAAACTGGCGCACTATGGCGACCTACAACTCGTGCTGAAGCGTTACTTCCCTTTGAGCAGCATCGAAAAAGCAATAATTGTGTTGGCCGCAACAAACCAGCTTACAAGGGCGACGCCGTAACCAAGCCAGAGCACTCCTTTTGAGATTGAATCTACAACTCGGTTAATTTTCTGCAGCCGCTCTGGCAAGGGTGGAGCGGAAAGAAACGCCTCTCGCAAGCTTCCGATCGGCTTTTGCTGCTTGGTGGAATACGGATCATTTCGCATGGCTAAGCTCCCCAATATTATCCAGAGTTAGTTGACAAAATAACTCATGATTGACCCAGCAAACCCGGTCAGTATTTCGACGCCAATCAGGGCGAATGGAATCATCCAATACTCGCCACTCACAACGGCCCCGATCATAATTAAACCTGTTACACCAATCGACATTTGAGAAAGAGACATATTTTATACGCCTTGGCTAAGTGTTAAGGCTAGAATATGGCATATGCCCGACAAATAGTGTCGCTTTAAAAAACAACACGCAGAAATGCAGAAAGTAAAATGTTTGGCGGCACGTTCAGGCTTTCTTCGTGCGCTCCAGCGCCGCTGCTAACGTTGCCTCAATCTCATCTCGCAGCCATACCGGCTCTAGAATGTCACAGTGAACCGCTTGTGCCGACAACCACCAGCGTAGATCTTGGGTATCACCCACCGTTACAGAGATTTCAAAGGTGTCGTTGTCAGTCTCAGTTGTGAGCTGATCAAAGCCCAGTGGCGACTCGATCAGATGGTTCAATTCAGGCTTGTCACAACGAAGCCTAAGAAATACTGGCTCGTTTGACCTAAGAATTCCCATGGCACCGGAATGGATGTAAAGGTCCAGATCGAAATCTTCAGGGCGCTCTATAGGCTGCTCAACCAACTCTCCGGTTGTGGCTCGGTGCAGTACCAGCTGGCGCACACCTTCCCTGCCATCAATGGTTGCGATCAGATAAACGTTCGGATCCCGAAAAATCAGGCCCAACGGGTGAACGGTAATATTCTGAGGTTCGGGCCAGTTGCGTGCCTGGTACGTCAGCTTGCATTGATACTCGCGCAACAGGGCTTCGGTGACTGTTTCCAGCACATCCGCATCTATAGCTGGGCGACTTCCACTTAACCCCCGGTTAATAACACGCACAAGGTCTGGCCATTGTCCTAGAGGGTTACTCTCTCGCGACAAGGTACGGTGTGCTTCATTAAAGTGTGGCTTGAGATGGGACAGTGCTCTGGGTGGCAACATGGGCGTGAGGTAGGCTTTGGCTAACTCAAAGGTCAGTGCTGCAGGCAGATCCAACGCCGGGATGATATCGATGGTGGCATCCCGGTCGAATGACCAGCCAAAGGGGCGCGAGCTTTCGTCTACCAGCAATGGGAAATCCGCACTCAGCTTCTCCAAATCCCGTTGAATCGACCGCATGGTGACTGAGAAACTCTGCTCTTCGAGACGCTTGGCCAGCTCGGTTGTGGTTATGGTTTTAGGAAAGCGAGGCACCATGCGGAGCATAGTGAGATAGCGGACAGCAGTGCTCGACATTATAGGGTTCCTTACCCAATACGAAGACGGGATGATCGACGCTTGATGTGCTTGATCACAAACCAGGCCAGACCACCAGCAACAGCACTTACCATACACCAGACATGCAAGGCATCAATGCTGATGATGCCATTGAGCGGGCTTGCCTCGCTAAATGGCGACAATGGCAAGACGTCGGAGTGCATAATGCTGTCTATGAATATGTGGCTGTAGGTTCCAATCAACCCACTTGCAAAGGATACTCGCCAGCTAATTGGTAGGTATTCCGGTGCACGAATAAAACGCAAACCAAACTCACCAAGATGCTTGCCAGTGAGGCCACTAAATAGCCCTATCAGGGTTGCACCCAGTAACGTATGAGAAAAGCCGTGCAGCTCACCCTTGTTAGTGAGCATGACAACGAGAGGCTGAATATCGATAGCGATTTGCGACCAGCCAAAAACCATGAGTGAAAAGCTATTCTGCAACGTAGCTTTTACAACTATTCCGGGGCCCATGTGCAATGGTGTGAATGGCATTTTTCACCTTAAGGTTTGGCATTAATAGAATGAATGCACCACTTTGAATTAACAGGCAGAGGTAGGCGGGCCGTTGCAGGCACCCTTATTTGCAATACTGGCCAAAGTGAAGAAAATCATGGTACACCAGCACTTGATCCAAACGCGACGATACCAGATTTTTAGATTCTTACGAGCGGTGCTGCACTTAAGGCTTTCGCTCAGGGCTAAGCGGTTGAAGGCTTTGAACTTATTTCAGAGTGGGTGACAGAACAGGGAACCAAGGTTAGGGTAAAATGAACGCATTCAACATCATGGTGAAACTAATAAAAACTCTGTTGATTATTGGCTTCATCGTAGCCTTTTCAATGCTTTATTCCACTCACAACAATTTCTACCAAGGAGTTCGGGCACAAGAGTCCTTCAGGTACGCAAAAAAGATGGCAGCGGCGATTTCAAGTTACTACGCGATCCATGCAGCGTATCCCGCTAATGTCAGCGAGCTTGATTTGGACAAGAAAAACGGGGAATACGTCGGCAAGACGACTCTCAACAGTCAAAATGGTGTAATAAAAATCCAGCTGGCCGGGGAATCTTCCAACGAAGGAGTACTAATTTTTTCGCCAAAAGTGGTCAATGGTTCAAAAATATCATACACCTGCCACCCCCTTAATGTTCCCTCAAAATACACCCCGGAAGAATGCCCAGAACAGGGATCTACGCAGTGACACTGCCCTCACACCCATTGGTATCTTAAAACAACCACTCAACCGCGGTTCTCGGGTGGGGGCATCCAGTAGAGGTTATGTCCAAGCCGTCCAAAACCAACAGGCACGCGCTTTCGGTAGTCCTGGCTTTGGTTATCGGCCATGGCGCTATGGGCATCGCGCACATTACGAGCGAGAGTCATGACAGGTTTGGTCGCAAAGCGAACATTAAGGTTCGCAAATAATGCTATTGTTTAAGACTAGCCAACGGGGAAATTGCTCCAGCGGGTGAGTAAACAATCTGGATGAACCGTCTGGCGAATCAGAGCAAGCCCCTAAGCTGCTAGCTTCCAGTTTAAGGGCTGCCCGATTTTGTCTCGCTCGCCATGGGGCGCCAGATGCAGCTCACCTTTATTGACGAACTCTCTCATAATCTGGCCAACGCCACCTCCGTTGCCTTCACAAAGGCCAGCACATCGGAGCCTTTCTTCAGGCCAAGCTCTTTGACAGAACGTGTGGTGATCACCGAGGTGACAATGCCGCCCGGGGTTTCCACATCGACTTCGGATAGCACCGGCCCTTCATTGATGGCTACCACCTGGCCGCGGAACTGGTTACGTGGGTTCAGTTGTTGAATGCTCATATTGGTTTCCTCTGATTAGTGAAAATTCTGGTTCAAAACGGTTAATTTGAAATCGCCAGGTAGCCGGATTCCGGCTGCACGGTGGCCAGTTTATGGTTGGGCACTGTTTCATCCGGTGCCTCGGCCGGCACGCCGGTCAGGTATTCCAGCAAGCGCGCCTCGTAGCCCACAAACGCCGGGTCGGTGGCCACTCGGGGGCGCGGCAACTGGATGTTTACATCCAGACCAATGGCCCCGCCGTCGAGTACGATCACCCGGTCTGCCAGCATCACGGCTTCGCTGACATCGTGGGTCACCATCACCAGGGTGAAACCATGCTCCTGCCATAGATTCTCGATCAGCCGGTGCATGGTGGAGCGGGTCAGTGCATCCAGCGCGCCCAGGGGTTCATCCAGCAAAAGCAGTTCCGGCCGGTGCGCCAACGCGCGGGCCAGGGCAACCCGCTGCTTCTGGCCACCGGACAGGCTTGCGGGCCAGTCCTGAGACTTGCTGTCCAGTTCCACCTCGTGCAGTGAGAATTTGACCCGGGCGGATTCCACCTTGCCGATCTCCACGTTCTCGATCACGGTTTTCCAGGGCAGCAGGCGCGGCTCCTGGTACATCATCCGGACACTGTGATCGCTGGTTCCGGCCGTCTCCCCGGCAAATTTGAGCTTTCCGCCATCCGGTTGATCAAGCCCGGCCAACAACCGCAACAGCGTGCTCTTCCCGCAGCCGCTGCGGCCGATGATCACCAGGCTTTCGCCGGCCCGAATATCCAGGTCCAGGCCCTTGAGAACCGTTAGATCGCCAAAGTGCCGTTGCAGGTTTCGGGTGCTGATTCCCACACCCCACCTTGTGGATTGTTCAGTCATACCCCTTCTCCCCGTTGGTAGGCCGGGTGCCAGCGCAGCCACCACAGCTCCAGACCCTTGGCACACAGATCAGCCAGCTTGCCGAGCACGGCGTATAGCAGGATGGCCACCAGTACCACGTCCGTCTGCATGAATTCCCGGGCATCCATCGCCAGGTAGCCAATGCCGTCGGTGGCCGAGATGGTTTCCGAGACAATCAGCGTCAGCCACATGAAACCCAGCGCAAAACGCACACCCACCAGAATCGAAGGCAGGGCACCCGGCAGAACCACGTGCCAGAACAGGGCAAAACCCTTAACGCCGTAGGAGCGGGCCATTTCCAGCAGTTGCGGATCAACGTTGCGGATGCCGTGATAGGTGTTCAGGTAAATCGGGAACACGCTGCCCAGCGCCACCAGAAAAATCTTCGCGGTTTCATCAATCCCGAACCACAGAATCACCAGCGGAATCAGCGCCAGGTGTGGAATGTTCCGCACCATCTGCAGCGTGCTGTCCAGCAGCAGGGAAAGCCAGCGGGACAGGCCGGTGGCAAATCCCAGGGCCAGACCAATACCACCACCGATCACAAAGCCAACGGCCGCCCGTTCAAAACTGCTTTTCAGATGAAACCAGAGCTCGCCGGATACCGTCAGCCGCCAGCCTGCAGCCACCACATCGGTCGGTGCCGGCAGCACTCTGGCGGTAATCCAGCCCAACTGCGCCGCGATTTGCCAGGCCAGCAGCAGAACTACTGGCACGATCCAGGGCAGAAAGCCTGCTAATGCCCGGTTACGAATGGAAAGCGACATAGCCTCTGCCTCCTGACCGACTTATTGTGCGTTTTGGGCGACCGAGGCAGGGCTTTGCCAGAGCACCGAATCGATGTTGATTTCACGCGGAATCAGATTCAGCTCGTAAAACACATCGGCAATGGTCTGCTGGGCGTCACCAATCCTTGGCGTGATCCGGGTTGCGCCATAGGCGTAGCGATCAACCGCCAGGCGGAGAGAGTCTTTGGAAATGCCGGTTTCCTTGTGAAGGATGTCCACCACTTCCTGCGGATGATCCTTGGCCCAGGCATCCAGCTCGGCGAGCGAGTCGATCACCTCATTAACGATGCCGGGGTACCGCTCAGCAAAAGGCCGGGACGCGAGATAGATCTGGTGGTTGTCCACCAGGCCTTCGCCATCCCGCAGTGAACGGGCACCAGCAATCTCTGCGTCCGCCTGGTACGGGTCCCAGATCACCCAGGCATCCACGTCGCCACGATCAAATGCGGTGCGGGCATCGCCGGGCTTGATGTAAACCGGCTTGATGTCGCGAATCGACAAATCGGCTTCTTCCAGTGCTCGCACCAACAGGTAGTGAACGTTCGAGCCCTTGTTCAGCGCCACTCGCTTGCCTTTCAGATCCGCCACGGACTGAATCGGCGAGTCAGCTTTCACAAGTATCGCCTCACCCCTGGGCGCCGGCGGCTCGTTTGCCACATAGACCAGATCCGCACCGGCGGCCTGGGCAAAAATGGGCGGGGTCTCACCCGTGGTGCCGAAATCCACGCTGCCGACGTTCAGGCCTTCCAGCAGCTGCGGGCCGGCGGGGAACTCGATCCACTTCACGTCGAAACCCTGTTCCGCAAGCTGCGGCTCCAGGGTGCCCCGGGCCTTGAGCAGGATCAGGGTGCCGTATTTCTGGTAACCGATACGCAGGGTGTTTTCCTCCACCTCCGCGTTGGCGGCCAGCGGTGTCAGCAGCAAAGCGCTCGAGGCCAGCAGGCCGATAAACGCTCGGCGGCTGGTTCGTAGTCTGTGTTTCAGGGAAGCCTGTTTAGCCACAATATTGATCTCCATCCGTTCCATGATTACAGGGCCGGAATCAGGCCCGTTTCGTGGGATTAACGCTATCAGCGCAAATAGCGGTGCCAAACCAACTTATCGTGCAGAGCTTTTGAATAAATCATCTATTACCGAAATGGCGCCTTTTTGCGCGCCTTATGCAATCGCAGAATAATAAATGCAGAAATGGTTGGTTCGTCTGATCAAGAGGTATCGGTAAAGTCCGGGTATTGGTAAGCAAAGAGAATTGGAGAAAACCTCATGTCCGAAGAAATCGGTTATCTGATTATCCCCGGCTGGAACGGCTCGGGAACCCACCACTGGCAGAGCCACTGGCAGCTATTGCTACCCAACAGCAAACGGATTCACGTAGAGAGCTGGTCACAGCCGGATCCGGAAGACTGGATTGAGGCCATCGACCGGGACGTTCGCAACGCGCCCACCGACAAGTTGGTGCTTATTGCCCACAGCCTTGGCTGTGTTGCGGTGGCCCATTGGGCCCAGAGGCATGGCCCAAGGCGAGCCGATCGCATTAAAAGTGCGCTGCTGGTCGCCCCCGCAGATACCGAGCGCGAGTTAGCCCCGGCCGCGCTGCAACCCTTTGCGCCCATTCCCGATGACTACCTTCCGTTTTCTTCCCTGGTGGTGGGCTCCACCAACGACCGGGCAGCGTCGGCGGACCGTGCCCGGGACCTGGCTCTGCACTGGGGTAGCGAATTCGAGCTGCTTCCGGGTGTCGGCCATATCAACACCGAATCCGGACACCAGCGCTGGATCGAAGGATTGCGGTATCTTGCCCGGGCCTCCCGCGAGCCCGCGCCAAGAGTCCTGGTGGCCCAGAGTCAGAGCCTGTCGCCGCACCTGCTCAGTTACTGATTGAGGGGAATGTAAAGGAAAGGCTTCAGAGTGCTGGCCCCGCATGCGTGACCGAGGCCTGGGATACCCGGCTTTCCGGCGGCACACTGCAAGTCAGCCAGACATTGCCGCCAATCACCGAGCCACGGCCGATGGTGATGCGGCCCAGGATGGTGGCACCGGCGTAGATCACCACGTCGTCTTCGACAATCGGATGGCGTGGCTCGCCTTTGGTCAACGCGCCGGTCTCGTCTTCATTGAACCGCACCGCACCGAGAGTCACGTTCTGGTAAATGCGCACCCGGTCACCAAGAATGGCGGTTTCGCCGACCACCACGCCGGTTCCATGGTCAATAAAAAACGAGCGCCCGATGGTGGCACCGGGATGGATGTCGATACCGGTAGCCGAATGGGCTTTCTCGGCGATGATTCGCGCAATCATCGGCAGGCCTGCCCGATAGAAGCCATGGGCGATTCGGTGATGGATAATGGCCTCGACACCGGGATAGGAAATCAGCACTTCGTCCACGCAGGTCGCCGCGGGATCGCCATGGTAGGCCGCAAGTACGTCTTCATCCAGTTGCCGCCGCAGTGCCGCCAGTTGTACCAGCAGCTTGCCGACCTGGCCGCTGGCCTGCTCCCTCAGCGCGACCAGAGCCTGCTGGCCCCGGTCAAGGTACTGGAGTTCCAGCGCCACCTGATAGACCAGTTCCCTCTCCACGTTGCCCAGCATGTAGGCCACGAACTGGTCTTCCCGCTCTTTGGTCAGATCCGGCGGGCCCAGGCGCATGGGAAACAGAATGGCGCAGAGGGTGTCCACCGTTTGATGAACGGCCTGATGAGACGGCAGCTCACGGCTGCCAAGATCCAGCTCCCGGCCCTGGCGCTCGCGCCAATCGTGGCGTGCCAGGCGCAGTTCGTCGGTGATTTTATCGATAAGACGCTTACCGGATGGCAAAGATTCTCTCCTCAGATGGCGTGGCTTTGGCTTAGCACCTCAAGCAGGTCACTGCGGACCCGGGTAGTCTGAAGCAGATCATACCCGTCCAGCAATGGAACGTCAGATGCTTCATCATGGGGTGATCCGCCGACAAAGACCGCCAGCTCGTTTTTCCCGAACCGGTGCCATTCATGGCCATCAGTGATCGGTTGGGTGGCAACCATCACGATAGGCGCGCCGGCATAGACGGTGTCGTCCAGCCACTGGTCGCAATCCACCAGCCGCGCGCGCCTCGGCTCGCCGGTCTGTCTGGTCCAGTAAAGATCGGTGCTGCCATGGGCAAACATCACATCGCCAATGGTCAGCAGGAAGTTGAAGGTGCCGTGGGTGGCAATATCAGCGGCGACGCGGCGAATCTCCCCCGCCAGCGCGTCAAGCCCCGGACGGGTATCTCCAAAGGTGGCTACCAGTTCGGATAGCAGCAGGGCGAACGCGGCTTCGCTGTCGGTTTCGCCATTGGGTTTGAAGCGTGCATCTACCTTTGGCTTGAAATCATGCAGGTCACCATTGTGGGCAAACACCCAGTCATAACCCCACAGCTTGCGGCTGAAAGGGTGGCTGTTGACCAGATCGACCGGGCCGAAAGTGGCCTTGCGGACATGGGCGATCAGATTGCGGGTGAGAATATCCCGGCCCAGAAACGCCTGGGCCTTGCGGCAGTTGAAGGCGCTGGTTTTCTGGACATTCAGGTGGTGGGTGCCATCGGCGTAATAGGCAATACCCCAGCCATCCTTGTGATCACCGGTACCGCCGCCACGGCACAGGAAGCCACGCAAAGGTTCTTGCGGGGACACTGGACGGGCGCTGTTTAAACCGAAGATCTGGCACATAGTTCAATCTGCCGTGACGAATGGTGTTGTTAATAGTAGAGAGGTGAGGAGGGAAGATTAACCAATAAAAATTGATATCTTTATCAGAATAGTGGTGGAGCGGTCGCAGGGTGCAAATGCACCCCTCTGATCAACCACCGTTTGGCAGCGCCAACTGGGCAGCCACCACCTCCTCGGTCAGCTCCGACGCGCACAGCTGAATAAACTGGAATGCATAATTGCGCAGCAGATTGCCCCGGCGTATGCCGATGCGGGTCTGCTTTTCCTCGAACAGGTGATCGGTATTGAGCAACTGCAGGCCGGAATCCCGGGCAGGGTTGAACGCCACTGATGCGATAATGCCAATACCCAGGCGTAGCTCCACATAGGATTTGATCACGTCCGCATCCAGGGCGGTCATCACGATTTCCGGGCGCAGGTTTTCGGTGGCAAAGGCTTTCTCGATAGAGGCCCGGCCGGTGAATCCCTCGTGATAGGTGATGATGGGGTACTGCTGAATGTCTTCCAGCGTCAGTCGTTCTATTTCTGCCAGCGGGTGCAGCTTGGGCACCACCACACCGTGGTGCCAGCGGTGATAGGCAAATGACGCGAGTTGCGGAATGTTTCCCAGCGCCTCTGTGGCCACACCGATGTCTGCCTCGCCGCTGAGCAGCATGCTGACAATTTCATCCGGGCTGCCCTGGTGCAGCCGCAACCGCACTTTTGGAAACTGCTGTTTGAACCGGGTGACCACCTCCGGCAATGCATACCGCGCCTGGGTGTGGGTGGTGGCAATGGTCAACTCGCCGGAGTCCTGTTCCTGATAATGGTCGGCCAGATTTTTGATATTGCGTGCGTCCATCAGCATGCGCTCTACATAAACCAGCATCTGCTGACCAGGCTCGGTCAGCCCCAACAGGCGTTTGCCTTTTCGGACATATAGCTCAACACCCAGTTCTTCCTCCAGATCCTTGATGTGTTTGGACACACCGGACTGGGAGGTGAACAGCGCATTGGCCACTTCCGTCAGATTAAAATTCTGCCGGGCGGTTTCCCGCACGATGCGTAGTTGCTGAAAGTTCACAGGCTCTATTTCCTAATTAAAGATCAAATACCTGGCGAAAACGCGCTGTCCGGTAATAAAAACCAGGGCATCAAGATCATTGAAGTCTAAGGCAGGTTAAAAAATAAACCGAATAATATTTACTGCATTGCTAAGCGTTTTTTTTCATATGGAGCGGGCAGGAATCGGCCCGGGCGAACAAAAAGGGCCGGATACCGAAGTATCCGGCCAACCGGAGAGGTGCCACGAAGCACACAGAAAATCAGATTCAGGTCGCGTTATGAAGCGGATGCCTTTTCGGCTCGAATATCGAAAGCACCGCCAGTATGGAAAGCTGTGTCGGTAACCGCCTGCTTGCCCGGCAACAGCGGGAAAACCAGTTCTGCAAACCGGATCGCCTCCTCAAGGTGGGGGTAACCAGACAACACGAACGTATCCACTCCAGCCTCCCGGTATTCCAGCAGACGTTTTGCCACGGTTTCGGGGTCACCCACCAGAGCGGTGCCCGCCCCGCCCCGCACCAGACCTACGCCGGCCCAGAGGACCGGGCTGATTTCCAGCTGGTCCCGACGGCCGCCGTGCAGCTCAAGCATGCGTTTCTGGCCGACCGAATCCATCTTGGCCAGGTTTTGCTGGGACTTGGCGATGGTGTCGTCGTCCAGGTTTTCGATGAGTTTGTCTGCTTCCGCCCAGGCCTCTTCCCGGGTTTCCCGGACAATCACATGCAGGCGCACACCAAAGCGTACCGTGCGGCCATGCTTGGCGGCTTCCACGCGAACGCGATCAATCTTTTCAGCGACGGCTTCTGGCGGCTCGCCCCAGGTCAGGTAGGCATCCACCTGTTCACCGGCAAGTTTCACAGCCGCATCGGAAGAACCGCCGAAATACAGGGGCGGATAGGGCTTCTGAACCGGTTCGAAGTAGTTTTTTGCGTCCTTGATGCGGTGGTGCTTGCCATCAAAATTGACCGTTTCACCCTGAAGCAGGCGGCGCCACACCTTCAGGAATTCATCGGCGGACTCGTAGCGTTCGTCGTGGCTGTAATAGACGCCTTCCGCTGCGAGTTCGGCAGCATCGCCTCCGGGAACAACATTCAGCAGCAAGCGGCCACCAAGGGCTTCATCCAGCGTTGCCGCTTGGCGGGCGGAGACCGTTGGCCCGGAGATGGACGTTCGAAGCGCCACCAGCAACTTGATACGGCTGGTCACCGGGGCAAGGCTTGAGGCCACCACCCATGGGTCCTGGCAACTGGCGCCGGTGGGAATCAGCAGTCCGTCGTACCCGAGGTCTTCCGCAGTAGTGGCAATGCGCTGCATATAACGGTTAGTTGCCGGCCGGCCACTGCCGGGCTTGCCAAAATAGCGGGTATCGCCCGAGGTGGGCAGAAACCAGAATACGTCGAGGGACATGGCCATTCTCCTTGAAAGTCGTTGTCATTGCCTGACCGCAGGTTAGCGCCCCTGGCCCCCCTCACAAATCCGATTATCTTCGATCAACATTCCTTTTTATGGATACAGTTGCCCAGCGCGTGTAGTGGCTGCTTTTCCGGATTTGCGCAAAGCATTACAGGTTTTCTTGGTTTGTTGCTCGCGGGGGATTGGTAGACTCTATGTTTTTTATTTCGGAGAAATACCTGATGACATCCACCTCATCTGAGGAAGTTTCTCAGAACTCCCCAGGGACGCCCCTTCCTTCAGCCGACAACACCTTTGGCCACAGCATCACCTTTGCCGAGGCGGTGCGGGTGTGGTTGCGGGTTGCACTGCTGAGCTTCGGTGGTCCGGCGGGCCAGATTGCCGTAATGCACCGGATTCTGGTGGATGAGAAGCGATGGGTCAGCGAGAGCCGGTTTCTACACGCGCTCAATTATTGCATGGCGCTGCCCGGGCCGGAGGCGCAGCAACTGGCCACCTATCTGGGTTGGTTACTGCACGGCGTGAAAGGGGGGCTGGTGGCCGGCACCCTGTTCGTTCTGCCCGGTTTTGTGGCGATCCTGGGGCTGAGCCTGCTGTACGCCGGCTTCCAGGAAACCTCTCTGGTTCAGGCGCTGTTCTTTGGTATCAAAGCCGCAGTGCTGGCGGTGGTCATCCAGGCGGTGGTCCGCATCGCCCAGCGGGCACTGAAGAACCGGATCATGGTCACGCTGGCGGCGCTGGCTTTCGTGGCCATCTTCTTTTTTGCCGTGCCCTTCCCCCTTGTCATTGCCACAGCTGCGCTGGTGGGACTGGTTGGTCGCCACCTGGACCCACAACGATTCATCGTGATCAAGGGCCACACGACTCAGGAAGAAGGCGAGCGCGCCATTGATGCAATGATGACCAGTGGTGGCGGCCATCACACCCAGGCAAGCCGGGGGCGCACACTGAAGGTGCTCGGGATCTGGCTACCCCTGTGGTTTGTGCCTCTGATAGCGCTGGCCCTGACGCTGGGCATGGACAATGTATTCACCGAGATTGGCCTGTTCTTCAGCAAGCTGGCCGTGGTGACCTTCGGGGGCGCTTACTCGGTACTGGCTTATATGGCGCAAGAGGCGGTTCAGAATCATGGCTGGCTGGCGCCGGGGGAAATGCTCGATGGTCTGGGCATGGCCGAATCCACACCCGGGCCACTGATTCAGGTGGTGCAGTTTGTCGGGTTTATGGGCGCCTTCCGGGATTCCGGTGGCCTGGACCCGTTTACCGCCGGCGTTCTGGCTTCGATATTGGCCACCTGGGTCACCTTCGTACCCTGTTTCCTCTGGATTTTTCTGGGTGCGCCCTACGTGGAGAAACTACGGGGCAACCAGGCGGTCAGTGCCGCCCTGTCAGCCGTTACCGCAGCCGTGGTCGGCGTTATGCTGAATCTGGCCATCTGGTTTGCCGTGCATGTGGCATTTGCCGAGGTGACGACAGCGAAGGCCTGGGGCGTTCAGTGGCTGTCCCCGGAATGGGGCAGTGTCCAACTGGCCAGTGTGGTTCTGGCGCTGGGGGCGTTCGTCGCCATTCTGCGGTTTAAAATCGGCATGCTGCCGGTGCTGTTCACCAGCGCTCTGCTGGGTATGCTGTGGGATTGGTTATGAAGGTGGCACCTCCGGGGCACCCGACAAGCAAGAATACCTGCCATGCTTTGCAGAAAAAGGCATATAAAACCTTATCAAAATCAGGCAAATACTTTTCTTAAATACTTGGTTCTGGATGAGCCTGAGACGCTTTAGGCTAAGGTCCTTTGTCCATTCGCACGCTCGCGGATGCTTTTCCAGTAAGGACCTTGCCTTATGAAAATAATCGACATGCGTTGCCGCCCGGCTTACCTGCACGACTTTTTCGGCGCCACGCCGGGTAACGAAGCCTTTGAAACCGCCCGCTGGCTGAATCGTCGGGTGGGCACCCGGGGTGATGACCAGCACTTCACCCGTTCCCTGACCGAGCAGGGGTTTCTGGACGAAGTCCGTGATGCCGGCCTGACCAGGGCCGTGGTAGTGGGCCGGCACACCCCCGCCCAGCACCTGCCCAATGACCGCATACACCAGATTGTAACGGGCCAGGAATCGCTTCTGGGCGTGGGATCTGTAGACCCGGTGATTCAGGGCGTGGACGGTGCCATTGCAGAAATCGACCGGGCCGTGCACGAGCTGGGTCTGTCCGCCATTAATATTGAACCCGGATTTGCCCAACCCGCCCGCCATCCGGACGATGCGGTTTACTTCCCGATCTACGAGCATTGCGCGCGCCTTGGCGTACCGGTTTCGTTAATGAGCGGACCCACCACGCCGGATCCGAGGTTCAATGATCCGGCGGAACTAGCGGTGGTGGCCAGTTCGTTTCCCACCTTACCGCTGATCGTCTACCACGGTTACTGGCCGAACGTCGCCCAGGCCATCGGGGTGGCGTTCCGTTATCAGAACGTCTTCCTGGTGCCTGACATGTACCTGTTCCAGCCCGGCAGTCAACTGTACGTGGAGGCCGCCAACAGTTTCCTGTCGGAACAACTGCTGTTCGGCTCGTCGTACACCTTCCGGCCCATCCGCCAGTCCATCAACGACGCGCTCGAACTGGGTTTCCGAGAAGCGGTACTGGACAAGGTGCTATATCGGAATGCGGCGGGGTTGCTGGGCGTTCAAAAAACGCGTTAGCAATTTATCGAAAAACCATATTGTTTTTTATTGGATTTCAGCAGGTTAAGTTCTTGGTACTTTGATAGAACGTACCTTGATGGAACGGATGCAAAAATTAACCAGAGGAGTGACTCATGACTTTAAAACTCGGCGATACCGCCCCTGATTTCGAGCAGAAATCCAGCGAGGGCAAGATCCACTTTTACGAATACCTTGGCGACAGCTGGGGCGTGCTGTTTTCCCACCCGGCGGATTTCACTCCGGTGTGCACTACCGAACTGGGCCTGACCGCCAAGCTGAAAGATGAATTCGCCAAGCGCAACGTCAAGGTGTTGGCATTGAGCGTGGACGATGTGGATTCCCACGGCAAGTGGATTGAAGACATCAACGATACCCAGAACACGCGTGTGAACTTTCCCATTCTGGCGGACAGCGACCGCAAGGTGTCAGAACTGTACGACATGATTCATCCCAACGCCGACAACAGTGCCACGGTGCGCTCGGTGTTCGTGATCGATCCGGCCAAAAAAGTGCGCCTGACGCTGACTTACCCAGCCAGTACCGGCCGCAATTTCAATGAACTGCTGCGGGCCATTGATTCTCTGCAACTGACCGAGCACCACAAGGTGGCCACACCGGGTAACTGGGAGAGCGGTGACGACGTGGTGATTGTGCCCGCACTTCAGGACGAGGAGGAAATCAATCGTCGGTTTCCGTCTGGCTATCGCGCAGTCCGGCCTTATCTACGCCTGACCAAGGATCCTTCCAAACAAACGGCCTGAAGGCTAAAAGAAAGCAGGCACTCACGAAAAGACCGGAGGTTTGCAGCCTCCGGTCTTTTTGTTTCTGCGCTGGCAACCCTGTGTTCGGCAGGCGGCCAGAGCTTGTGGTTACACCGCCAGCGTCTCGCCAAGCCGGGAGTGAGTCCGGTCCCGGCTTACCGGATGGTCCGGGTGGGACTCAAAGCCATCGATAAAGCGATCCAGAGCAACGTCCAGGCGCTGCAGGATCTCCTCGCCAATCAGATAGTCCCCGGTTTCGGTTTTCTCGAAGTGGCTGTCCGGGGAGAAGACCACCGGAAGCGCTTTTTCCGCCTTCAGATTGATGAAAATCGGCTGCAGGGCGTGATCCACGGCCAGCATGTGGGCCGGTGATCCTCCGGAGGCCACCGGCAGCACACTCTTATGCTGCAAGCCGCCTTCGGGGATCAGGTCCAGCAGGGTTTTCAGAACCCCTGAGATGGAGGCCTTGTACACCGGCGTAGACACGATCAATCCGGCCGCGCCCGCGGCATCTTTCAGGTACGCCTGTACCTGATCGCTCTTGAAGTCAGCCCGCAGCAGGCTGTTGGCATCGAAACTTTCCACACTGTAAGTGCGCACTTCCACATCCCGTTTTGCCAGCTCGCCAAGCAGATACTCGGCCAGGGCGCTGGAGCGGGATTTCACGTTCGGGCTGCCCAGCAGGGCGACAATGTGCATTGTTTTCTCCTTTAATTCTGCAGAATCAATCCGGTCGTTTAATGTCTTCATCCCGCAGGAATACCCGGCTGTTCACCGGTCGTATCCAGGCATCACCGCCCTGGGTCAGGCCAAGACTCTTGAACTGGTGCTTGGGCATTTCCGCATGAACCACCTGTTCACTGTTATCGGTTTTCAGTTCCAGGCGAACCGTGGGTCCAACAACAGATACCAGCTCTATCTCCGCGTGCAGCGACTCTTCAGTGCGGTGCGGCAGCACCTCAATGTCATGCGGCCGCACATAGGCAAAGGCCTGGCTATCTAGATGTCCATCAAACTCGGGCGCCGACAGTTTGACCGAGCCAATCCGGGCGACACCATCGTTTACCCGTGCGTGGAACAGGTTAACGTTACCCAGAAACTGGTACACAAATTCGTTGGCGGGGTGGTCATAAACGGTTTCCGGGTGTCCATCCTGCTCCACCCTGCCATGGTTCATTACCACCACGCGATCTGAGACTTCCAGAGCCTCTTCCTGATCGTGGGTGACGAAGACGCTGGTCACGTGAATGTCGTCGTGCAGACGGCGAAGCCAGCGGCGCAGCTCGGCACGCACCTTGGCATCGAGGGCGCCGAACGGCTCATCCAGTAGCAGAACCCGGGGCTCGACCGCCAATGCCCTGGCCAGAGCGATGCGCTGGCGCTGGCCGCCCGAAAGCTGGGACGGCAGCCGGTCTGCAGTCCAGTCCAGTTGCACCATTTCCAGCAGGTGCATGACTTTGCGGCGGATTTCCTCTTTGCTGGGCCGCTGGCTACGAGGCTTCACCGTCAGGCCATAGGCAACGTTTTCAAACACGTTCATGTGTTTGAACAGCGCATAATGCTGGAAAACAAAGCCAACGCCCCGATCGCTCACATGCATATCGGTGGTGTCTTCGCCCTGAAAGCGGATTCGGCCACTGTCTGGCTGCTCCAGACCTGCGATGATCCGCAGTAGTGTGGTTTTGCCTGATCCGGATGGCCCCAACAATGCCGTCAGCTCGCCATCCTTCAGGGAGAGGCTGACATCATCTACCGCGACGAAGTCGTTAAAACGTTTGTTAACCCGATCAATCTCAATACTCATGGGAGTGTCCTCACTGGCTGTTTCCCGCCGGATGCTGGCGCTCATCCAGCCATTCGACAAAACTTTTGATGGCAATGGTGACCAGCGCGAGGCCGGTCAGCAGAGACGAGACCGCAAACGCTGCCGTGAACATATATTCGTTGTAGAGCACTTCTATGTGCAGCGGCATGGTGTTGGTCTCTCCCCGAATACGGCCGGATACCACCGCCACGGCGCCAAACTCACCCAGAGCGCGGGCGTTACAGAGAATCACGCCATAGATCAGCCCCCATTTGATGTTCGGCAGGGTGACGTACCAGAAGGTTTTCCAGCCACTGGCACCCAGGGTCAGCGATGCCTCCTCTTCTTCCTTGCCCTGTTGCTGCATTAGCGGAATCAGCTCCCGGGCGATGAAGGGGAGCGTGCCGAAGGCGATCACGATCACGATGCCAGGCACGGCGAAGATGATTCGGAGATCATGGGCCGCAAGCCAGGGACCCAGCCAGCCCTGGGAGCCGAACAGAATCACGAAGATCAGTCCGACCACCACCGGCGAGATGGCGAACGGCATGTCGATCAGCGAGATCAGTATCGATTTACCCCGGAACTCGAACTTCGCGATGGCCCAGGCCGCTGCGACGCCAAACACCAGGTTAATGGGGATAACGATGACCACCACGAACAGCGACAGCCGGATTGCGGCCAATGCGTCGGGCTCATTGATGGCCGCCCACCACACTTTCAACCCTTGTTCGAAAGCGCCGTACAACACCACCGTAAGCGGCAGCACCAGAAACGCAGCAATGAACACGAGGGCAATGGTTATCAGGGTCAGACGAACCCAGGCCGGCTCGGCCGTGGCACGGCGCCATCGGGCCGACAGTTCAGGATTGCTTTCGTAGGTAACAGCTTCTGTTGTCATGTCATACACCCCGGCGTTGTGTCCACCACTGCAGGCCGTTGATGGCCAGCAGAAGCAGGAAAGCGGTGACCAGCATGACGGTGCCGATGGCTGCCGCACCCTGGTAGTCGTATTGCTCAGTTTTGGCAACGATCAGTAGCGGGGTGATTTCAGTTCTATAGGGCAGGTTCCCGGAGATAAACACCACCGAGCCGTATTCGCCCACCGCGCGGGCAAACGCCAGTGCATACCCGGTAAGCAGTGCCGGCACCAGCGCCGGGAACACTACGCGCCGGATCGTGGTAAACCGGCCCGCGCCCAGGCTGGCCGAGGCTTCCTCCAGCTCAGACTCCAGATCTTCCAGCACCGGTTGCACCGTGCGCACCACAAACGGCAGGCCGATGTAGGTCAGCGCAATCACAACCCCGAGTTGCGTGTAAGCCACCTTGATTCCGGCAACCTGAAGGTACTGCCCAACCCAGCCGGTGGAGGCATACAGAGTGACCAGCGCGATGCCCGCGACCGCCGTCGGCAGCGCAAATGGCAGGTCCACCAGGGCGTCGATGAATCGCTTGCCCGGGAAGTGATAGCGAACCAGAACCCAGGCCACCAGGCCGCCGAACACCAGGTTAATGGTGGCACCAATCAACGATGCGCCGAACGACAGCTTGTAGGAGGCAACCACCTGCGGGTGGCTGACCGCCTTCCAAAAATCTTCCCAACTCATCATGGAGGTATACAACAGCAGCCCGGCCACCGGGATAATGAAAATGACGCTGAGGTAGAAAAGAGAGAAGCCCATCGTCAGCCCGAAGCCGGGTATGACGCGTTGCTTGATAACAGCCATAGTGTTTTGACCTTACAAAGCCCCCGGGCAGCGTGTGCTGTGCCGGGGGTCTGGATCGATAGGTTTAACGGCCTGCGATTGCCTGCAGGATATCGTCGAAATGGCCACCATCGTTGAAATGGGTTTCCTGGGCCTGGGTCCAGCTGCCAAACACGTCATTCACCGTGAACAGGTTTACGTCAGGGAAGGCATCGGAAAACTCTTTGGCAATCTCCGGGTTGCTCGGGCGGTAATAGTGCTTGCCGGCCAGGCGCTGAGCCTCGTCGGTATACAGGCGCTCAAGGTAGGCTTCGGCCACTTCCCGGGTACCCTTGCGGTCCACGTTCTTGTCGAGAACGGTAACCGGGGGCTCCGCCAGGATGCTGACCGAAGGCACAATGATCTCGAAGTCACCCTTGCCGAGCTTCTCCACAGACAGGATCGCTTCGTTCTCCCAGGCAATGAACACATCGCCAATGCCCCGCTGAACAAAGGTATTGGTGGATCCACGGGCACCGGAATCCAGAACCGGCACGCGCTTGTAGATGTCACGGACGAATTCAAAGGTCTTGGTTTCGTCACCATCGAATTTGTTCAGCGCGTAACCCCAGGCCGCCAGATAGTTCCAGCGCGCGCCGCCGGACGTTTTCGGGTTCGGGGTGATAACCTCCACATCGTCCCGGACCAGATCGTCCCAACCCTGAATGTTCTTGGGGTTGCCGTCGCGAACCAGCAATACGATGGTTGAGGTATAAGGTGCGCTGTTGTTGGGCAGGCGCTGCTGCCAGTCGGCGGGAATCAGACCGGCTTTCGCGTGGAACTGATCAATGTCGTAGGCCAGTGCCAGCGTTGCCACGTCGCCATCCAGACCATCAATAATGGCCCTGGCCTGGGAACCGGCGCCCCCGTGTGACTGGCGCACTGTCACGGTGTCGCCGGTTTTTTCCTGCCAGTATTTGGCGAAAGTTTCGTTGTATTCCCGGTAGAACTCACGGGTTGGGTCATAGGACACATTCAGAATAGATATATCCTCGGCCTGTGCCGTGCCGGCAATAGATGTGGCCAATAAGACACTGGCGGTGAAAGCCAGCAAGGGTTTCCGGAACAGAGACATATCAAACTCCTCAAAGGTATTTTGGTATCTGCCTCCGGTGGTCCGGTCGGTCGATAGATTTTGGTCAGAACGTTGATTTATCGATTTGGATTGGCGGGCTGGTCGAACCGCACCTTCTCCCGCTTTTCCAGTTGCACAAGCTGGCCCTGATGGAACGTCAGTTCGACGGTGCCAAAGTCCAGCCTGCCAATCAGGTTCTCGATGAGGCTGGACAGTTCTTGTACCAGCTTCGGATTTCTGTCGCTCATGGTTTGCTCCATGGACTGTTTCAACATGGAAGCGAGGTTACCGGTGGCAGGTTAGAAATAGAAACACGAAAAAATGGAATCGTTATGAATAGGAAGAATAAACGGAGATAAGCAATTTGGACGAATTGGCCAGTCCCATGAACATCAACACCGTGCATAAGTTCAAGCAGATGCAGTGTTCCAAAGGCTCTTAAGTTTGGATTGGTCGCTGTGCGAATGTTCGCTTTTGTTTATTAACGAACCTTTGGCAAGTCATCCCAACAGGTCGTATACGCCGGCGACAAATGCCCCCTGCGCATCGCATAAGCCGCAGGCCCTGCCTCTCTGGCCATGTAGACCGTAGCCCTGGATTTCCAGTTGATGGCATCCATCACCGCCATCAGGCGTTCCGATCTACCATTGTCTGGCACTTGCTCTGGGGCGGCCTGGAAGAGATCTTCTTGAAGCCCCGCTTCTTCCACTAGCTCCCCCAACATAACGCCGGCCTTAGCGTAATCAAATCCTTCCCGGTACATCGGTCGAAGCAGGTTCAGAGCCTGGTTCACAATAACCCGGGAGTCCTGGCTGGACTGGATGAGCTTCACGCTGGCACTGCGTGAATACTGCGGTGCTGCAGTTTTGAAGGGGTTAGTTCGGATGAACACCATAAGCTCCCCCGTATATTGCTGGCCTCCCCGAAGCTTCTCGGTCGCGCGTGTTGCAAAGTGCGCAACGGCTTCCTCAAGGTCACTCAGTTCCTGAATGGGCTGTCCAAACGATCGGGAGCACATGATTTGCTTCTTGGGGGTCGGCACATCCTCCCACGGTACACAGGGCACGCCATTGAGTTCCCGGGCCGTGCGTTCCAACACGACAGAGAACTGTTTTCTGAGCGTCGCCAGATGGGTATCGGCTAACTGTAATGCCGTGACAATGCCCATAGCCTGAAGTCTGGCACTGAGTTTTCGCCCGACACCCCAAACGTCCTCAACCGGTACCTGAGCCATCAACCGCCGTTGCCGAGCGGGGTCTGTCAGATCCACCACGCCTCCGGTCGCCGGGTATTTCTTGGCGGCATGGTTGGCGAGTTTTGCCAGTGTTCGCGTGGGGGCAATACCCACACAGACCGGCAAGCCGACGTTTTGATGCACGGCGTCTTTGATCGCTCGGCCAAAGTCCTCGAAGGCCACTACCCGGTCAATACCGGTGAGATCCAGAAAGGCCTCATCAATAGAATAGACATCCACTCGTGGGGCCAGGCCTTCGAGTGTTGTCATAACCCGCCGGCTCATGTCGCCATAGAGGGTGTAGTTGGACGAGAACACCTGAATACCGTACCGACGAATTTCCGATTTGATGTGATGGACCGGCACGCCCATTTTATTAGTCCTGTGGTTACATGTAACAACCTTATAAGTGACTGAAAAGATTGAAAAGAGTCGGAGTTACACTTTTTCAGGTTTTCACTCTGATAATGTGACAATATTTTGGCCGGTTCTGGCCGTAGATTACCAGCATAATTCGGCCGTTAAGGTCGCAAAGCGGACATTCAAATTTGGGCGCAACGCCTGCGCTTTATTCTCTAAGCAGACCTTATGCGGCGCCCTGATATCGGCATTTATGTCTGGCTCAGGGCAACTAGGATTCCGGATCTTCAAGTTTTGAAACAAATTTCCGGGGCAGGATCAGCGTCGATTTTTAAATCGGTTGAGGCCTCCATAAAGACCAAATGTCGATATTCGTTTACAAAATCATGCCGAGATTTACATCCCAAAATCGACAATTGGTAGGCCGGATAATAAACTCGGTTGAAATCGCGCGCGAGGCCTTTAAAATGCGTAGTTCAGGCATACTTACTAATGGGTGCGAATATAAGCGAACATCATTTATAATGTAGTGGTCGTTCGCCAAGCTTATCGGATATCTACACTCATGCGCCACGATGACGGTCGTAAACTTGATCACAAAACATTAGAATCCATTCGCGTTCGCGCTGTTTAACGAGTCATGGATGGCGCGAGCCCGGAAACCACGCGACAAAACTCTAAAATACAGCATTTCATCGTTTTATTCAGCGGGCGTGTATTTTCAGTCAAACAAGGCGCTTGATAAAAAGCGTGAGGAATAATTAAGGGAATGTAATGGGTAGCTTGCTTACAAGTCTTCGAAAATATCGCCCAAGAGAAAACACTAATCCAGTCGAAAATTTTATTACAGAAGCTTTTGCTTGGTTGTTGCGTAAAGATGATGGGCTTAGCCACTCATTAATTAACCATATCGCGCAACAACTGAGTGATACAGATAAAAAATTCTCTTTGCCGAGTGGCGATGTCATTTGGTCTACGCAAGCAAACTATAACGGTGTATTTCCGGACATGGAAGCCAAGTGGCCGGGCATGAGGATGGTGTTTGAGCACAAGGTATGGGCTGGACTGCACGATAATCAGTTAAAGAACTATCGCGACTATCACCAAGATGCTGGTACTGATTACCGTCTTATCCTCATCACTGGTCACCACTCACAACATGCTCAAAATCCTGATTTAGCACTTTGCTGGGATGATATTTATGTTCTCTTTGAAAACCATTTAGAAGTTAGCAGACAGAGTGCAAATGCCTGGATCATTAAAGACTTTTTGCAGTTACTAAAATCTGAGGGTCTAGGACCGGCTGCTCCGATCAGCCATACAGCCATTTTTCATTACCAAGAAGCAATAAGTCTAAGCAGTCAATTAGAAGCCCTTATGCACATTGCTATTAAAAATGAATGGTCAATGCCTGGCTACCGAAGTGAAGTGAAGAAAAAAGAGGGTGTTTTGGGCATTCAGTTCTCTCGACAGAGTTCTGAAACCGGTGCTGATGCAACTTGGACCCCGGGTGTTTTTGTAGGTTTTTTCCTTGATGGCTGGGATCACAGAGTTGAGAATCGACTCAAAGATGGCCTTAAAATGTGTCTAAAAATCAGCATTTCAGGGAAGTATCATGCCGATTATCCAGAATGGGCTGAATATAAAGAGCTGATTAAAGATCTAGCAGACCAGGCGGCTAAAAGCAGTCGCGGATGGGTATTTTATAATCATCGCGCTGAAGCGAACCCGTTCAATCCATGGCATCCACTCTATCTCGAATACCCTATGATTGATGTGTTCAGGGGCACGGAAACAATGGCGGAACAAGAGCAGCGTTTTATCAAGCTAGCAGAAGAGGTTTTAGGCATGCTGACGGCATGCGAATCCTTCAGAGCATTAGAAGAAAAATTTAAAAATAAGGGCGTGTGCTGAGCTAGCTAGAAAAAGAGATTCTCTATCGATCCACAATACCCACATGCGTTGTGGATGCAGAGCATAGCGTTATGACTCCAATCCCTCGACCCAACGGCGAATATAATCCAAGGCCGCAGTCGAGGGGTTGGCATTTCGACTTTTACACACTTCGCCTAAAACCCAACGGTTGTTTCGATACTCCAGTGAAATGGTCAAACGTTCGGGATGAACCATTCGATAAATAAATACTTTTCGCTCTGCCACTCGCAGATCGTAACTTCCCACACAGTGATTCATAGACACCCCCTCATCCAGCAACTCCGACCAAGATGTTAGGGGTTCAATGCCGTCGATAGCCCGAATGGGAGCTTCTGGGTACTCATCAGTTCTTTGCGATTGAACGAATGTCTGAGCTATCTGCACCCTGTTGAACTGACCTACTAGACGGTCGTGTAGTTCTTGCAGAGCGTCCCGAGAATGAACCTGTCTAAGGCGAAGCGCATTGTCTTCCGCCATTTCCAAGATGTCTCGAATCATTCGGATCAGCCAAGTTATGTCGATAGCGGTGGAGTTTCTATCGACAAGATGAAGCATCCCCGGCCACAACGGATGTTTTTGACGGCGCAGGAATCGTAGGTGGTTCAAATGCACATTAGGATGGTGCCTTAATAACTCGATAAATTCGGTTTGGCGCAACGTGTCCGTCACATCCTTGAGCTCCCAAGGAAGAAGGGGGGTTAGCTCAATTCGGCTTATGAGCTTCACCACCGACTTGTTTTGGAGCAACCCAAAGTGCCCAAGCATGGTAGTTCGTTTCAGTCTTAGGAATTCCTCAAACACCTCACGCGTGATCGAGTAATTGCGAGCATAGTCAACCAGCAGTATGAACAGAAGTGGCGAGCTTTCGGCCAGCTCGCTGGCTGCTTGAGAAGATGCACAAGCTTGAGCCAATTCAAAAGCCATCGCCGGCATTAATCGAGTAATTTCAAGTACGGGTAGGGGAATACCATCTGAAATCCGCTTTCCTGTCTCGTCTTCCAGTGTGAACAACGGCAACCCAGGCGCTTTTAGAAACCGGCCCTCAGCGAGAATGCTCTCGTCAGTTTTGCTACACCATTTTAGGGGGGTCTCTGAGTGCCAATCTTCCACACTTATTTGGATGTCGTAGTTGAGGATAACGCTAAGATCAAAAACGACCCTAGTACTTATTGAGAGCTGCCTTGCAGGTTTGTTCACAATGCTTTTCTCCTAAGAAAGTACCAGTGGATGTGACTGATAAGCAGTATCGGGGTGAGGCCAACCTAATCGCTCACAGAGGTAGTTTACCCAACTAAAACGACATCATGTGTCGTTTCTAGGTCGCCAGCCAAACATTCATGACTTTTTACAGTCATGGCTATGTTCAGGGTATGTGCTTAGGCGCAAACAGCACCACACTCAGAATCAAATTTTCACTGATTACTGGGCCGTTCGAGCCGAGCAATTCAGCATACGCGTATTTTCGGGCCAATCCGGGACGCATACGCTCATAGCCATATCGCCAAGTCAGTTGCTCCTGAACACGCATTAACGCTCTGGCCAGAGGCGCAGTGCGCTCGTTTAGGCCCTGATCAATGGCTCGATTCAACCAATCGCATACGGGCAAGTGATTGGGTTGGTTGAACGCAACTGCGGGATTCTTTTCCAGCTCGGCGTTTAGCCGGTTACGAGCCTCTTTTTGATGAGGACGTATAGTCGGGTTTCCACCGGCTGAACCAAACCGATAAAGTAGCCAAAACTCACGCAGCAGATATTGCCAGTCGACTTGATCAGAAAGCTTACCTACCCTTTCTCCTTGCAGTTATGCATTTGAAAACCATGGCTATAGTAAACATTCAAATTGAGGCGATATATCCGAGGATTCCTCGACCTGACACCAACGTTATCCAGCGAATTGGGGCCATCCCAAGTTTGGAGGCTTCTGAGCAATCCCCGGACTCGAACGTTCGCTTCTGTTTAATACCGGGCGGCCAAAATATGTATAGCACTACTCACTCGGTTTCCCCCTAAAAACTGTCACGTTTTTACTCTCTAAAATAGCCAACAGACGACGGTTTTCGAGTGCCAAGGTAGCGTTTTTTGAGGCAAGTGCATTGCGCTGCTCCGTTAGATCCACGATCTTTGAACGTAGCTGACGATTCTTGAAGCGCTCCTGTTTGAGCTGGAGATGCTTCTCGTCACGCTGGCTCTGGATCGCTTTGTTGGCATTGCCCCGGATGCGTTCCATCAAGTCAGGATAGTCTTTGTGAATCAGGGCACGACTGACTCCAGCTTCCTCAGCCACGGCAGCCACCGAGACCTTCCGCCCTTTCTCAACTAACTTGGGCTGGCCTTTTTCCAGTCGCACGATGGCCATGCGGATTCGTTTGTGAGTCTCTGACTCAGATGGTTTCGACATCGGCCAGTTGCTCCTTGAGGCGGTTGATGTCTACGCCGAGATCGGCCAGGACCTTCTCGCATCGATCCATGGTCCTTTCGACGGTCTTCGATCCCGAGGCGTCCAGATCCTCGATCTGGCGCAGCTCAATTTGTTGCTGGTAAAGGCCTTCCCAGAACGGCTTGTGGTTATCGTCAATGCAACCGTGCTCACAGTTCTCGCACTGGCCACCTGCACAGTCTACGCCGGTGTCATTGGTGCACCAGGCAATGCCTGTGGACCGCAAGTACACCAGTTCACTGATGGCCTGAACCATTTCCCGACGATCTTTATAGGTGCGAGTCTTCTCGGTACGGCTTCGCATCTGACGGACATGCTCCCCCATGCCACCGGAGAGCGGTGTGTCCGGCTCCAGCCAGTGACCGACGATGGCTTGACGCTTTTCCTCAAATGCGGCATAGATTTCATCATAAAGCTCCAGATCCTGCGCCTCGTTCATTACATACAAGATGGTCATATCCAGGCTCCAGTGCTTGAAGTGGTCTCGCAGGTACCGAAGGTCGCCTAGCTTGTGATGGACAACGTAATTCGCAAATGTACGGCGAAACTGGTGCGATGCTAGTTTCCAGTCAAGCTTTAGGCCTGTTGCAAATCTCTTCAGACGATCATCCAATGATTGCCAACTGATCACGCTTATCGGATTACCCTTTTTCATGCTTCTAGCAGCCCAACACACTCGGAACACTCCTGTAAGCGAGTCACCTCCTGATAATCACCGACTTCTATGGCATGTTCCAGCGCCTGTTCAAGCTCAATTTGCAAGGGCTCTGAAAGCCGTTCGAGCGTCTTCACGGCGTGAATGGCGATCTTGGGGCACAGCCATGACGTTTCGCCCTCATGGGTTTTATCCGAGCGCGAGCCGAGGAAGTAAAAACGCTCACCATCCCGAACCTCGCTGTACCAGTGATCCCGCCTGATGTTGCCCAACTCATGAGCCCGGATGCCGGTGGTGGCCAGAATGATCACGAAGCAACCATCGCGCAGCTCGCGAAGGGCGTTGTTTAAGGCTCCAAAACCCAGATCCCAGCCGCGGGTTTTCAGGAAGCGAGATTTTTCCTTTATCTGACCAGATAGGTTTTTGTAGCGTAATTGATAGTCGCCCACCGCGTCTCGATGTCCCAGCAACTCGGTAGCCCTGCTCAACAGGGATTCGGACTGTTGGAAGAGGGGGTGCAGCACCTCTTCCGGAATGATGTCGGTTTTCGGCTTAGTTGCTTGTTTCAATTTGGCCAGCGCACTTGCGGAGTTCTCGGGCCAGGGGTGGTCGAAACCGTTTGGTGTATCCAGCAGGTGGCGCCAGCACGTCTCCACAACCAGGAGTCGTTGTGCTTTCGTGCCAGGAGCCAGAGGCCCACCGATCCTGTTAGGTGAGGTGAGCTGGCTTACGTGTTGAACATAGCGGTCTGCAACCATAGGCGTGACTTGGGCAAGGCTTCGGATACCCTGGTCGTGCAGCCAGTTCAACCAAACCACAAGTTTCATGAACTGGCCAGAAACTGTAGAGACCGCTAACTTCGTGTTTGCCCAGATCAGTCTCGCCATGACTGCTTTGGATTCGGACCGGAGTTGTTTACATCTGATGCGGGCAAAATCCAACTTGCGCTTGCAGTCCACGAGACTTGTCGGGCAACCGGTCTTCGGTAACCACCAAACCATGTCTTCGTAGCGAGACAGCACATACAGTACCCCCTCTGCCCGATCGGTGGTGACAATGCCGAGTAAGCCTTCGCCGCTCGGCAGGGCTTCCCGAAGCCGTTGACGGTCGGCCAGCACCACTGCCTTGGATACCATGCTCATATCACCATCCTCGCCATGCTCAGGTCTCGCCAGAAGGGGTGTGGATTCGTCTTCGCTTTTTCGCGCTGCTCGTTCACCTGAGTCTCATCAAAGTGGGGCGCAATCTCTTCATCGATCAGCCGAACGACTTGCTTCAGGTATTTGGTCCAGCGCTTGCCACCAAAGCTGTCGTAGTTTCGCAGGGCGGCCCAGTAGAAGCTGAACAGGCGATAGAGGTCATCGCCGGTGACGACAAAGCTCTTGCACCGGAAGCATCCTAAATAGTCCTGACAGGGCTCACCGTTTTTTGGAGCGCGATGCCCCCGCCGCGCATCTTGGCAGGACGCCACGGGGGTCCGATCACTGGTGATGATGGTGGATGCGCTGAGAAGTTCTTGAACGCGGGCCTCGCCCAAGAACCGCATATTCGTTTCGGCCTCCGGAGGAGCTTCCCAATAATGAGCGTTCCCTGTTGAGATGGTGTGTCGGCCCGTTCTGGCCGCCGCCAAAGGGTCTTGTCCAGACATTTCCCAGACGCGGTTCAGGAGCGTTTGTCTCAATCGACTAATATTCAGTTTGAGCGGCCTTCCATCGTCGGTCTGGAGCTGGTGTTCATCAACGAGCCTGTTGACTCTTTCTGTAAGCATATTCTTGGTCAGCCGGACTGGTTTCTGCTGGTAACGCTTGCTCGTGGATTCATAAACCAGCAAGCGATTCGGGTCACTGAACTGGCGTCGGATGCTCGCGTTTCGCTCAACGATCAGATCAATGGCATCAGCCGCGTACAAATGGATACTGGCCATCTCGGTCACTTCCTCGGATTTTCTCAAGGCGACAACCTGAGTGGCATTTCCACGGCGCTTAAAGCTCACCAGAAGCCGAAGGTTGGACTTTAACGGGTGGGGCTGCACGCAGTCCGTCACCAGCTCCAGAATGGGCGTACAATTCATACCCGTAGACAATGCGATGGAAAGCACACCCACCGCGAGATCGTAGCTGTCTAGCGGCTCAGAGTGTGCCACGATCCGTTCCATTTCTTTTCGCAGGGCTTTGACCACCCGGCGTTTCTCGTTCTTGCTGAGCGCTTTCTGACCTTTGGAACGCTTGTTGGAGTTCGGAAAGGGGTTGGCTGGCCACACCGTTTTAATATCCACTTCCGGCCAAAAGCCGAAACGATAACAGGCTCTGAGCAGGGCTATGGCCTTCGTGTAATAGCTCTTTTGCGTGACGTATCCGATGGGCTCGTTTCTCAGGTACTGCACGAACTGATTGATTGTATGGGTGTTCAGGTCCCCCATGGAGAGGTTTTTGCCACTGGCTGTATGAAGCAAAGAAAGAAACGGCGTAGCTTTGCGAAAACCGTACAGCCAGTAACCTACAACGGTTGTAACCGCCAGGGAGTTACCCTTCGTCTCCAAGCTCTCAGCAACCAGCTTTTCAATCGCACTTTGACAGGCCGCAGTGATGTCGTCATAGCCCTGACCGTAAAACGGCCCGAAGTCAGCGGTTCTTATAGAGGAGGCACTTTCGGGAAAAGAAACCACGGTGTTTGCCGGATTTGAGGGTATCATCTGATCGACGATACTGACCTTCGCCGCACTCGTGGATTTGCCGGCGTCCTGCACCCCAGTTTCCTGGCTCACCAACGTAAAGTCTTTTTTCATGCGCAGGCTACCTCCCTGGCCGTGTCCTCAATTTCCTCCTGATAGCTGGTGCGCAGATCGTCTTCGATATCATCCAGAAAGTGCAGGTATTTTTCGGTGGTCACGATGCTACTGTGCCCCAGTCGATCTCTCACATAGAGCAACGGATTGAACGTATTGCTTTTGCGGGTCATCAGCGATTTCAGGGTGTGTGTCGCATAGGTATGACGCAGTACATGGGGATGACAGGCAAACGATAAGTCCAGTCTGTTCAGTTGATTGTTGAGTGAGGTCCGAATACTCCAGGGTTTTCCCTTTGCCGTGACAAAGAGCGTCTTCGGGTGCGTCCCGCGCTGTCTAATCGTCTCATGACGTTCGTGGATCAGGTAATCCCAGAGATCCGCCATCAATGAAATAGGCACATGGATCGTCCGTGGAACGTCTCCCTTGGTTTTCATCTGTTGGGGATCTAGCTCAACCTTCACATGACTCCGGGCCGAGACCGACTGAGGTGCCGACACAGAGGTAACTGGAAACGTCAGTAGCTCTTCTTTTCGCAAACCCGTCAGCAATGCCAACCGAACGATCAATCGGAGAGTTTTGTTCTTGATAGTTTTGAGCAGCTCATCGACCTGCTCTTTGTTGAGGACTTTAATCCTGGTTGGCGTGGTTTTCAGCAGCACATCCGGCTTTACTGCATATCCCCCGGAGGTATCTGTGTGTGTCAGGAAACCCTTTGTCTGCCTCACTCTCACTGTCTCAAGGTCGTAAGGCAGTGTGCTTACCCAACCTTGCTTGAGAGCAAATTGATAGAACTTGATTACTAGATGAAGTCGTCGATTGACGGTTGAGGCATTGAGGTTAAATCGATCAAAGGAAATGTCCCGATACAGGGCTAACAGAGTTTCGTGATTTCGGTGATCAAGCTCTCTCCAATCAAACCCATTGGCTTCGATGAACTCGAAATAATCACACAGATCTCTTCCAAACGTTTCCCAGCTACCTCGGCTTTGCACACTTCCACGTTTTAAGCAGTGATGAACGAGAAATTCCATTCCTTCGACAAACACATCATGATTGGCTTTGAGAAGAATCGGGAACCCTTCATAGCAGTGGCCCCTGATTTCAAACTCTGACGTAGCAAGAAGGAACTCCACCCTCGAATCTCCAATACTGTATTTTTATTCAGTATAAAAGGGTGGTTTAAGACTGCAACAGGCAAGTTACATTATCTGTGGTACAAAACATCTTGACCCCCAATGCCTTGGACTCTTTCGAGCGGGCAACCACGCAACCGTCATTGTTGGATAGCACGACCACAGGCGTATTGCGAAGATCCGGACGGAACAGCTTCTCGCAGGAGGCGTAAAAGTTATTGCAGTCCACCAGCGCGAATGCGGACTGAACTCGGCCAACCGATACCACCTCTACCCTCCCCGCTTGAGCGAACGGATCACGTTGGTGACCACCCCGAATACTTCCATCACCATGTCACCCTCAACCACAATGGGCTGGAAAGCAGCATTTCGCGGCAGAAGACGCACTGGTGGCGGAGTGATGTGTAATTGCTTCACCGTCATCTCGCTTTCAAGACTGGCAATGATAATGTCTCCGTGCCCAGCCCTCAGTGACCTATCCACCACCAGAACATCGTCAGGATAGATGCCCGCCTCAACCATGGACTCTCCCTGAACCCGCACAAAGAACGTGGCAGCCGGGTGCTGAATACACAGCTCGTTCAGGTCGATGGTTTTCTCAACGTAGTCTTCCGCCGGCGATGGGAAACCAGCAGAAACCCGCTCCAGAAACATCGGGATGTTCAGGCGTGAGATAGATTCGTAGTCACCTAGCAAAATGCAGGACATGCTTTACACCGAATACTGTTTGAATATACAGTATTTTGGCGAGACAATATCAACAGGTCAACTCATCATTGGGCACAATGCCCTATACTTGGACTAATGCAGCTGCCAGGAAGGCGGGAGGAGTCTGTATGAAAAGCGTGGTACTGATGTTTGTTGGTGGCTTGGTGGGAGGCCTCATCGGGCCCGTGTCGGCGTTGGTCGGTGGAGTGACCGGTTACCTGATCGGTAGAGCCCTGACGCACCCGGCAGCTGCGAAACCGAATGAAAAAACGTCAGCTTGCCGTTAAACCGAGCTCCCACTGGCGTTAATCCTTCACATGCTCCCGAATCAGCTTCAACGCCTCTTCCATGTGCTCAAACCGGTGGCTGCCGCCTTCAAAGCTATGGACCGGAAAATAATCCCCAAGCGCTCTTACGGTATCATTCCAGGGAAGCAGTTCATCCCC
>NZ_JBQDKB010000035.1:0-3658 GCF_052094685.1 Marinobacter sp. | reverse complement strand
GAAAATAATCCCCAAGCGCTCTTACGGTATCATTCCAGGGAAGCAGTTCATCCCCCTGATCTAGCAGCACGAGCCCGCTGCCACAGTGGGTGAAAGGATAGTAGCCAGAAACCACTTCAGCCGTCAGTTGATAGGCTTGCCCCTGATGATCCACACCTTGCCCTATCCACGGCTTGAGAGTGTGAGCCGGATCCGTCACCGGATTGATGGCGACAAACGGAATGCCGGTTTCGGCTCCCAAAATCCCCGCCAACCATCCCCCCATTGAGGTCCCAACCAGAAGATCCGGGTTCACTTGCATCAGCTTGTCCAAACTATCTTCAATAACGTCTTCCGAGGCCTGAGTGTAGTCGATGTCGTGACCATACACGGGGCCAAGTCTTGCGAGTGTTTTGAGTTTATCGCTGGTGATATCGAAGCGGCTAGCGAAGCCGTGGAGGTAGTAGGTTTTCGGCATATCCTTGGCTCTGGAGGCTATATTTTCCTGACCTTAGCACCGTTGGCGGGCAAATGCCTTCGTCCTATTGGAAGTGCTTTCCTTACGCCCCGGCAGACAAAGAAAAGGGGTGTAGCCGCACCGTACCACACCCCTCGCTGTACTGTTCATCTGTCTCATCCATGAGCTTCTATCGATGGCCGCCAATACACGTTGTTTCCGAGCCGTCCAAAACCGATTGGCTGACGCTTTCGGTAGGCCTTCCGCTGATTGTCAGCCATGGCACTCTGGGCATCGGCGTCTCGAACATAGCGGGCAAGCGTCATGGCAGGGCTGACACCATAGCGTGCGCCGGGCGATGCACAGGTCCAAATATGCCTGAGTGCAAGAGCCGCATCAGGATCTCGTTTATCGAGATAAGCCAAACCGTAGGCACAGGCCTCCAGAGTCAAGTCGGCGTGGTCACACAATCTCGCGGTTGCTGTTGGTTTCCCCCACTTGTCGTAGGTGTAGGTCTTGCCGATGTCGTGCAACAATCCCGCAACGAAACCAAGTTCCTGAAGTTCCCGAGGCATTCCGGGTTCATTAGTCTCCGTCATGACCAGCACGTTCTTCGCCACGTCCAGAGAATGAGCCAACAGCCCGCCGGGCTCGTTATGATGATAATTTCTGCTCGCAGGAGCGTTCAGAAAAACTTCCAGCCTGTCACGGCGCTCCAATACTCGCTTAATAAACATCTGTAATGAAACTGACCGCAAAGACCGAACCGCAGCAACTAACTGATCCAGTGCCTCCGGCTTTGGGCAGAACGTCCGTGGCAACGTTTGCAGTACTGGTAGGCTGGCAACGTCTGCCTGCAGCGGGCGGCGGATATCGGTCAGCAGAATCTCACTTTCCTCCCCACCGACACACACCTGACCCTTGACCACGACCAGATCCATGTGGCCCAGATGTTCCGGGATGAACAGAGAACCAATCACCGCCAGTACCACGATGTCGCTGGCACAGCTGCTCAAGCGAAGTTTCAGATACGGAATACCATCATCATCAAAACAGGCTACGCGGCCAGTCAGGCGGTAGGTGCCGTTGAAGGTCTTTTTCATTAACGGGCGCAGTTCATTCAGTTTCATTACCCATCTCCTGGTCGTTGTCGATCACCCTGCTCTGAATCAGGCGCTCAAAGGCGCTGCCATCCATACGAGTCAGGTTCGGGATATATCGGGAGTACACTTTGAACAGCATCTCTGTAGATGAGTGGCCCAGCGTACGAGCCACCCATTCTGGGTTTTCACCTGATGCCAAAAGCAATGTCGCGGCCGTGTGGCGGGTTTGATAAGGCCGTCGCTTTTTTAGCTTTAGGTGCTCCAATAAGGGATACCAAACTCGCTTGGTGACGTTGTTGTGATCCAGCGGCTCACCGAGGCGATTGCAAAACACAAACTTGCTGAGCTTTCCGGTTGCCTCGTATTGCTCTTTAAGTGCGTCGTGCACTGGGCCAAACATGGGGATCTCGCGCTGAGAGCCGTCTGTTTTTGTGTATTCCGTCTTGCCGTGAATCAAGGTTTCACGCACCAAAATCTCACGGCGTTCGAAGTCCACATGCTCCCACTTCAGGCCATCCACTTCTCCGGTGCGCATGCCGGTGTAAAAGCGCACCAAGTAGTAATTGCGATAGTCTTCGCGCACCCGTTTGAGGATGGTCTCAACTTCCGCCATAGAAAACGGCTCGATATGAACCTTCTGCTGTTTCAGCGGTTTGATATTGAGATAAGGATTCGTGAAATCATACCGTTCGGCAGCTTCGGTCAATATCATCCGGAGGATTGTCATATGGCTATTGACGGTCTTGGGTGCCATCAACCCACTGGGCCCCCTGCCCTTCCGCCGGGCCATCTTGTTGCGGGCTGCCAGAATATCCGCCTTGGTGATCTCGCCCACCCGCTTGTTCTTGAACGCCGGCTTGAGCGAGCTTTCGAGAATAGAGGTTACATTGCGGACGTGGGAGTTGCGCCACTGGATTTTAGATTCCAGGAACCATTGGTCGGTGAAGTCTGGGAAACCTGGAGTAGTAGACTCCGATGGCTCAAAACCATCGTCGCTCTTATTGGAAAGAACTCCTGCCTCCTCAAGCTTTTTGAGATTCTTGCTCCCCGGAAAGAACTCTGCATAATCAAAATCCCCGACTAACATTTTGGCTTCCATTCGCTGGATCAATGTTTCGAGTTGTTTACGATTACGGGCTGTGTCGCTTAGCAGAGTTTGTTCTCTGCAGCGTATTCCTTGGTACCGAAAATCGATAAAGAGCTTCTTTGTATCGGCTCGTGCACGTACCTTAGCCATGACAAACACCTCCGCTTGCCATCGGGATGGCCAGGTTGTTCTGAGCCATGCTGAGCATGTCTTCCTCAATGATCTCCCAGATGTAGAGAATCTTTCGGCCGCCAAATGGACGGATATAATGTTTGCCCTCTAACAGAACGCTGTCTTTCAGACACTGACGGATAGTGCGGGGGTCATACTTGATACGCTCTGAGAGCTCTTCAGTTGTCAGGTATGTGTTGTTCATGAGAACATCTCCTTTTGCAAACCAATGATCAGTTGATAGTTTTTATTATCAATTGATCATCAATATACGCCCTATCATGATAATTGCAAGTGGCGTTTGATACTTTTTTTTATCAAAAAGAGCAAAGAGATGATCCGCTTCCATTTAAAGGAATTGATAGCAGATAAGGAATTTGCCGAGAAACGACGAATCACTATCGGTGAAATAGCTAAGGACACCGGCATTAACAGGATGACACTGTCGAAAATCATCAACCATCCCGGCCACAGCACAGTAACGGACAACATTGATAAGCTATGCACTTATTTCGACTGTTCTGTTGAGCAATTGATCACGCACATCAAGGAAATCTCAGGCGAGTCTGAAGAACCTGAAGACGAGAAGTGACTCTTTTTACTAGGCATGAGAGCAGGAGTTAATGTTCCGTGCCCCAGAAGACTGAAGGTCAAAAGCGAAGATGGGCCAAAACATCCAAATCGGAAATTGGCACGCATAGGGCACGGTGAGGGCACGGAGAAAATTTCAGGTTCAGAAAGCAAAAAAGGCAGACCAGTAAGTTACTGATCTGCCTTTCTTTTATATGGTAGCGGGGGCAGGATTCGGTTATGAGACGGATGATTTAGCGACATATTAAAAGTCGCTAATTGTCTTTAAGT
>NZ_JBQDKB010000034.1:0-36644 GCF_052094685.1 Marinobacter sp. | reverse complement strand
GGAAGCCTGCAGTGCTGAGATTTCGCAACTGATGGAGGGGAGCTATCTTAATGCTGAGACTAATGTGGCTAAGCTTCATGATCTTTATTTGCCCTTTTCCACCAGCACGCTAACTATCGAAAATCATCGATTTCCCGTATATGTCTCTGGCGTTGGCACCAAGTCCGGTAAAGAGGATGATGCTTGGGCCATGGGAACAGGTATGGGCGAGCGGGGCGTTCTTGCCAAAATTGAGTTAGCAGTGGAACAGCTGTCGTCTGATCTTTCCGATATGCTAACAGCCCAAATGAATGAGCTGATTCTGGATGTCTTCGGCTTCAGCCGGGGAGCTGCCACTGCCCGGCATTTTGTGAACGAAGTACGAGATGGTGCTGATGGTGCACTGGGACAGGCGTTTCAGAAGTTGGGCATAGCCTGGCCGAAAACCGTTACCGTTCGTTTTCTGGGCATGTTTGATACCGTGGCAGCCGTTGTCGATATACTGGGTGCCGATTTTTCAGCTCACAATGCTAACAACGGTGAGGTGCGCGTGGATATCGCTGCCGACTCGGTTCAGCGGGCGGTGCACCTGACCGCCCGGGACGAGTGGCGTCACAACTTCTCCCTCAACAGCCTGCGAGGGCCGGATGGTAGCCTGCCGGCTCATTTTGACGAGTGGGTGCTGCCCGGTGCCCATTCCGATATTGGTGGCGGCTACCCTGATAACTTCCAAGAACGCATTCAGGTAGCCTTGCCTCGTAGATTTAGCGGCCGCCGCCCCAGAGACAGTTTTGAATACACAAGAATCCTGTTGGAGCGCAAGCGGATAACCAGCGAAGGTTGGTTGGGGCTGCACAACCCGGATGGCACGCTAACCATTGAAGAAGCCTATAGGCGGCGGTTGAAAGAGGGGGAAGTGGAACTGCAATTTCGTCTCTGGTTGGACCGACGGGTAAAGTCCGAATACTCACGAATAGCCTTGCGGCAGATGTACCGACTGGCCGCAGATGTGGGAGTACCGTTTAAAAATTTGAACCCCGCCTTGAAAAAGTATGCCCTGCCTGACGAACTCCAATCCATCGCCACCCGCATCACCCTTCACATCAACGAAGGTCGGCCACTGCAACTGACTGCTGCAGAGGAAGCCCTGCTTCGCCAACGCTACATTCACCACTCAGCCCATTACCAGATTGCCGGGCCACTTTTTCCATTCAAGCCTGCACCCGATATGGTGCGAGGCGTGCATCCGAACAGGGGTCTCAAATGATCAGAAAATTCATCATGCTTATGGCAGTGCTCTGCACGAACTTCCTGTTAATTGGCTGCTCCACCGCAGGAACAGATGAGTGGGATCAGCCGGTGATGTACCGACTCAAGACTACCGTACCCCGGCACTACAATGTCTGGATCAAATCTCTGGAACTGGAGGCATCCGGTGAGCGGGCCTGGTGGTGGCCGGGGGGTATTACCACCTGTTGCTGGAAAAGTCCGGGGTTGAGTGGAGGTCCACAATTGGAGCCCATGCCCGACTATATCTATATAAGTTGGTTCTCATTTGCCGAACAGCAGTCTTACGCCAGGCTTATCCACATTCCCGACCCGGAGGCGTTGCGTGAGCGTATGGAGCAACCTGCTCCGGTTCACAAGATCGGCAAGCTTTACAATCTCCCTCGCTACAACCTGGTCTTAGGTCTTGCTCCGGGAGGCACCATCATCCTATGGATTATGAACAAAGGCGAGACCGCAATCGAAGTGGGGCGCTATAAAGCAGTACCTTTTGAGGATGAGAAAAACGATTACTCAATATGGGTTGAAGACTACCTGAAAGAGCACGGAGAGTATCTGAACCGACACGGTCTTCAGCTTAATCGTTGGTAAAGCTGGTTTCCCAACAATACGCAGAAGGACTTTGGTTCTGCGCGTTGGTATCGCCGCCGACTCGGTTCGGCGGGCCGTGCACCTGACGGCCCGGGACGAATGGCGTTACAACTTCTCCCTCAACAGCCTGCGAGGGCCGGATGGCAGTCTGCCGGATCATTTTGACGGATGGCTATTGCCTGGTGCCCATTCCGACAGAGGTGGCGGCTACCCCAATAATTTCCACGAACGCATTCAGGTAGTCTCGCCCCGTAGATTTACCGGTTAGCAAAAGATGCGGGGATGCCACTAAATGCTGTGAAGCCAACAGATACCGAATTCTCGTTGCCCGATGAACTCCAACCCATCGCCACTCAGATCACTCATCACATCAAAGAAGGTCGGCCACTGCAACTGTCTGCTGCAGAAGAAGCCCTGCTTCGCCAACGCTATATTCACCACTCAGCCCATTACAAGATTGCCGGGCCACTTTTCCCATTCAAGCCGGCACCCGGCAACGTGCGGGGTGTGCATCCGAACAGGGGTCTCAAATGATCAGAAAGCTCGTAATACTCTCTATCGTGTTCTGCACGAGTGTTCTATCAGGCGGTTGCTCCCTCGCGGGCACTCCCAAATGGGATCGACCTGTAACGTACAATGCTCGAGTGGCTGTTCCACGTCATTACGACGCGTGGGTCAAGCCACTACAGTTTGAAGCGACAGGTGAGCGAGCCTGGTGGTGGCCGGTTGGCATCACCGGCTGTTGCTGGAAAAGTCCGGGAACGGGGGGGGGCGAACTGAACCCCATGCCCGACTACATCCACGTTACGTGGTTTTCTTTTGCCGAACAGCAATCTTATACCCGGCTTATCCACATCCCTGACCCTGAAGCTTTGCGTGAGCGCATGGAACAGCCCGCACCTGTACACAAGTGGGGGAAGCTACATAACTTACCCCGATATAACTTGGTTCTGGGGCTCGCCCCCGGTGGTACGGTTGTCATGTGGATTATGAATTGGGGTGAAACGGCTATCGAAGTGGGGCGCTATAAAGCAGTACCTTTCGACGATGATGTCAGGTACGAGGGTGCCCTGGAGTCTTATATGGAGCGTGAGGGCGAATACCTTAAACAGCATGGTCTGCAGCTCGACCGCTGGTAAAAATATTTCCCAAGGATATGCAGAAGGGCCCTAGTGCAGCGCGTGGATATCGCTGCCGACGCAGTTCGGAGAGCCGTGCACCTAAGGGCCCGGGACGAACGGCGTTACAACTTTTCCCTCAACAGCCTGCGAGGGCCAGAGAGTAGCCCGCCGAAGCACACTGACAAGTGGGTTTTGTCCGGCCCCAGGATCAACTGCACCTGGGGCCGATTGATGAGCAAGATCAGGCCCACTTTTCCTGAGGCGGCGCATAGGCCCGAAAGCCATCCACCAGATCTGTAGGGGTTTGTGCCAGCACGATCATGTCGAGGTATTGCTGATTAACAAACCCGGTAGCCACCATGGTTTTCACCATTTCTAGCAGCGGATCGTAAAAGCCGTTCACGTTATAAAAGGCACACGGCTTTTGGTGCATACCTAGCTGCGCCCAGGTCCAGACTTCAAAAATCTCTTCCAGCGTGCCGATGCCGCCGGGCAACGCCACAAAACCATCGGCCAACTCGGCCATCTTCGCCTTGCGCTCATGCATATCTTTAACAATAAAAAGCTCGGTAAGCCCGGGGTGTGCCAGCTCCCGATTAACCAAGTGCTGTGGAATAACACCGTAAACCCTACCGCCATTGGCCAGCACCGCATCGGCAGTGATGCCCATCAGGCCAACATGCCCACCGCCAAAGACTAAATCTATACCGTTTTTGCCGAAGAACTCACCCAGTTCTCTCGCCTTTTCAGCGTATAACGGCTCATTGCCTGAGCGAGAACCACAGTAAACTGCTACTTTCATACGTACTTGTCTCTTGCTGTGTATCGAATGTCTTAGCGACTTCGGACCAATTGTGCCGGCTGCCCGGAGCGCGTTAGTATTATTCCTCCAGCATCAGTATCCTACCGCGTAAGCGGGCCCCAGTGACGACAGCCAAGCGTTTTTCCTAAAAGAGCACTTGGCTTTCTTTACTTATAGGTTTGATTGCTATGGATAATCTTCATCACATTGTAGTCGTTGGCGGCGGTGCCGGCGGTCTCGAACTTGTTACCAGCCTGGGCAAAAAGCTCGGTAAAAAGGGCAAAGCACGCATTACCCTTGTTGATGCTGGGCTAACCCATGTATGGAAACCCCTTCTGCACGAAGTTGCCTCAGGCTCTTTGGACGCCAATTCCAACGAAGTAAACTATCGCGCCCACGCCCGCCAGCATCACTACGAATTTCAGCTCGGGCGCATGAGCAACGTTAACCGAGAAACCAAAACCCTGGTGATATCGCCCTTTCTCGATGAAGATGGCCAAGAGGTGGTGCCCGAGCGTAACCTTCACTACGACACTCTGGTTATCGCCGTAGGCAGCACCGCCAACGATTTCGGCACCCCAGGCGCGCAGGAAAACTGCCTGTTCCTGGACAGCCTGAAACAAGCCCGTCGCTTTCATAACCTGATGCTTAACGCCTTCTTGCGCAAAAACCACGAAGCCCGACAAGGCCGTGAACATGCACTGAACATCAGCATTATAGGTGCCGGTGCCACAGGCGTTGAGTTGGCTGCTGAGCTGCGACTGGCGTCGCGGGAATTGCCGGTATACGGCATGAACCATCTGAAGTCCTCCGATGTATCCATCACCGTGATCGAAGCCGCCGACCGGATTTTACCGGCACTGCCAAATCGGCTCTCGGCAGCCGCCACCAAAGAACTTGGCCACCAGCATGTGGAAGTCCTTAACGGCCAGCCCGTAAGCGAGATTCGCCCCGGCGTTGTGGTGTTAAAAGACGGTACAGAACTGCCCTCAGAAATGACCATTTGGGCTGCAGGCATTAAGGCACCCGGCTTCCTTGCTGATTTGGATGGTTTGGAGTCTAACCGCGGCAATCAGCTGATTGTGCACCAAACAATGGAAACCACCCGGGATGCCAACATCTTCGCCTTCGGCGATTGTGCCGCCTGCCCACAACCGGATTCAGACCGCCCCGTAGCGCCCCGCGCCCAAGCCGCGCACCAGCAAGCCGACACGCTGTTTAAAACCCTGTGCAACCGGCTGGAGGGCAAAGACGCCGTACCCTTCGTTTACAACGACTATGGCTCGCTGATCAACTTCAGTCACTACACCACCGTAGGCAACCTGATGGGCAACCTGTCTGGCCGCAGCATGTACATTGAGGGCAAAGTGGCCCGGCTGTTCTACGTGTCGCTATACCGCATGCACCAAGTGGCTTTGCACGGCTTTTTACGCACTGGGGTGATCTGGTTTATGGATAAGATTAGTCGGGCGATGCAGCCTAGGATGAAGTTGCATTGATGGCCTGAACACAACAACTGCAGCCAGCAACGAAGAAACTCCCGATCTGCACGCCTATCGAGATGAGAGAGCCCCTGCGGTGATTCAACGCCGCAAGGGCCAAAATCTAGTTCGTGAGGTAGTGCTGTGTTACCAGCATTTCCGATACGCGCTTTTCTTGTGGTAAGCCACATCCGAGAGACCTTTCTAGCGCGCACTGGAACCAACGCTGGGCTGCCCCGTAAGCTTTTTACATCGCCGTAGTTTATACGCTGGCATCGTGAGTGTTTTTTACCCAGTAAGTAGTTCTGTCTGCAAATGACGATAAAGCTGCCAGTTTCTGTTCTACCTGCCTATTTAAACCTCACGACCAACTCATGCAGTTCCCCGGCAATGCTCTCCAATTGCTGAACCTGTTTGATTGCCTGCTCTCCTTTGAGCAAGCTATCGGAGCCTAGGTTGGAGATGTCATCTACCTGCTCGGTAATCTGATCAAACACCTGGGCCTGCTCTTCTACGGCAGCGGCCATTTGGATAGACATTTCCGCAATAATACCTACCGATTCAGTTATCTGCCCAAGGGTGGTTTCGGCTTCAAGCATGTGTGTAAGCCCACTGTCGGCCGCCTTTTTCCCATCATCGGTTGCACGCACGGAGCTGGATGTTCTGGAGAGCAGCGCTGCAATAATTCCGTGAATTTCCTGGGTTGAGTCTTGCGTTCGTTTGGCAAGGCCCCGTACCTCATCGGCAACAACGGCAAATCCGCGCCCGTGGTCGCCTGCCCGGGCCGCTTCGATGGCCGCATTCAACGCCAAAAGGTTAGTTTGCTCCGCGATTTCTTCAATGATCTTGGCTACGCTGGCAATCCTTTGGGTTTCGGTAGCCAGTTCGCCAACCGATTCACTGATGCTGTGTACGGTTGTTTGCAGGCCTTCGATAACTTCACGGGTTGTGCCGATAACAGCCGTGCCCTGGTCTGCAAGGCTGCGCGATTCCTCGGCTTTGTGGGCGGTATTCTGAACATTAGAAGACACGTCGGTTACTGTCTGGGATACCTGGTGAACGGCTGCAGCTACATTGCTGATTTCCGCCTGCTGTTTCCGTAGCGCTTCGTGGGATTCGTAGGTTACTTCCAGGCCCTGCACGGCCCCTGTTTTTACTTGTCCGGCGGTGTCTTCCAACCGCGTAAGCACCGCATCCAGGTGGGCTTTTTGCGCCAGTATGGCTACTTTCATACGCCCTGATTCCAAATCATCGTCGGTATAGCTCTGTGCCGCGAGGTCGTCCGTAAAGCTGCTTCCAAGCAGTTTAGTCACCGAGGCAATTAAACGGCGCCGGGAACGGTGAACCCAGGAGATATAAACGAATCCGCCAAGTACCAGGGTGGCTTGTGATATTAAGGCCAGACCGGCGTAAAACGTGAGAGTGGCAGCAACCACAACTGCGGCCAAAAACACAGATTCTGGCGAGAGCTTCCCCATGAGTGACGTAGCAGGTTTGCCGTCATGGATTCTTGCGTACTGTTTTTCAGCGCGGCGAATGTCTTCTCGGGATGGGCAGGAGCGAACCGATTCATAGCCAACGATCGCTCCGTTTTCAGTGACTGGCGTTATATAGGCGCTTACCCAATAAAAATCCCCATTTTTACGGCGATTTTTAACCATTCCCATCCAAGGGGTGCCGGCTTTAAGGTGGGACCATAGGTTCTCATACGCAGCCGGAGGCATATCCGGGTGGCGCACAACATTGTGGGGTTTGCCAAAAAGCTCTTCCTGAGTAAACCCACTAACGTCTGCAAATGCTTGGTTGCAGTGGCGTATTTTACCTTTTAGGTCTGTCGATGATATGAGTTTTTGTGTTTCAGAAAACGTGTACTCAGTGTCCGTAACCGGCAAATTTTTTTTCAAAACGACCACCCTGTACCTGCAAGCGCTATACCTTTAATTTGGTACAGGATCGTAAATATGCAAATTATCTACGTGTCCATCTTTCTTACAAAAGTGAACGTTGATTCAAATATATCAATGGCGTTCGCCACGACCATTTTCGGAAGGCATATGATGCTCCTGGACAACGTATCTGTTTTTACCCGCCTTTTTCGCCTCATACATGGCTGCATCGGCCTCCTGCATCAGGCGCTCGCCGGTTACCCCATCACCGGTTGCGACAACAATGCCAATACTCACACCCACACGAGCTTCCCCCTCAGGCAGAGTGACTGGCTTGCCAACAGCCTGAATGATTTTTTCCGCCACGCTCGAGACATTGTTTGGTTCAGATACTTCCGCAAGTAATATGATGAATTCATCACCACCCATGCGTATAACCGTGTCGGTTTTACGAACACAGTTCTTCAATCTTACGGCGACTTCTTTTAGCAGTACGTCGCCTGCATCATGGCCATAGGTGTCGTTAACCTCTTTAAAGTGATCAAGATCGAGGAACATCAGCCCCAGGTGGCGCTCATGACGGCCTGAAAACCCAATGGCTTGTTGCAAATGGTCTTCTAGTACCCGCCGGTTGGGAAGGCCGGTAAGAGTATCCTGGTAGGCCAGTGAGTGGATTTTGTCCTGATAACGCTTAGTCTCGGAAAAGTCCTGGAAAGAGATCACCACGCCTTCATCGCCAGTGTCACTGGTTAACGGCGCGGCATTCAGGATTACCGGGAGGGTCGAGTCGTCTTTTCGGCGAAACTCTTCGTCCTTGCTGCGATAAAGTTGCCGCGTGTTCATCACGTTGAGGATAGAACAACTGGACTCATCTCCCTCATGAACATGGAATATTTGGTGCCCTTGTGTCGCAACCAACTCATCGGAAGGCCAACCAAGTATCCGCTCCGCTTCTGGATTGATGTAGGTAACGGTTCCATCTTTATCCATCACGATCAGGCCGTCCCCCAGCACGCTGGAGATTTTCCAAAAACGTTTGGACTGCTGCTCATTTTCGCGCCTTAACTGACGACGCTTGTAGCTAGAAAACTGATAATAGAACGCGACCACTAACGTTATCAGAACTCCGAAGACGTAAAAGCCAACAACCCAAGGGTGCACAAAAATGGTAGACGTTGGCAGTGAGCTGCGTGGCACAAACGAAACCGCTTTCCAAACGTAATTCCGGCCATTTGGCGACGAATCAATTCGCTGCAGAGGTCTCACCGTTTCGTATATAAAAAGACCTGCGGGCGTTTCAGCAAACCCACTATCGCTTTGCGCGATTTGCTGCCAAGCCTGTGAATACTCGCGCTTGAACGCAGAAGGCAAACCAAACATGAAGCCCCACTCTTCATTTTCATCCGGGCCGGAAAGAATATCTCCGTCACTGTTGAGCAAAAACGCCGGGTAGGTGTCGGTCATGCTCAGGCGGAAGGTCTCCAGCAGTGACTGCCCCTTCATATTCAAAATAACGGCACCTTGTTTATAGCCACTTTCATCAAACACCGGCACGCCAAACCGAACCATAGGAAGGTAAGGGACATCGATCTTTCCGTTTTCGATGTTCAGATCTAAAGGCGAGACATACACATCACCTTCAGGCATAGCCCAGGTGTTGGTGAAATAATAACGGGCGCCTTTAGATTGCAAGTGGCGTTCGGGCGTGGCCAGGCTGCGCCCAAACGCATAATCCAGCCGAACCAGCTCAGCACCTTGGCTGTCGAGAAAACGGATCTGGTTGTAAACTGATTTTTGCTCTAGCTGCACTTGGAAGACCTGCTTTAACAGGTCCTTATGAACGTCGGTACGGTCACGGTTAAACCGCTGAGTTGTGGGTAGTTTCGAGATCGCTCGCAAGTCATTTGCGGCGTAATCAAAAATCTGGGTCAGTAGCCCGGAGGTCAGCTTAGCTTTGGTGGATTCGTCGATTTTTATGGCGGCGGTCTGCAGGCCGGCCTGATAACGCAGAACGCCATACACAATGACGGTAAAAACCAACGCGCAAAGCAACCCCAAGACCAGGGCTGACTTAACATAGCCCCTTTCCTGCCAACGAATACCAGACATGTTCTACCAAATGTTGTTTATTTCAGAGAAAGCGTAAAAGCGGCATTATGAGCCATGGAATGATTTTATCCATGGCCCAGTATACGTCCTGGCAGGCAAAGCAGATGCATCATTGCGGTATTTACTCGGGTACAGCCTCCAGTTTGGCAATCGTCAACTGGGCTAATGCCGACAGGTCGGCCGGGCTTTCGTGAGCGCAGGCAATAATCTGTTGCTTCATGCTGCGAGCCCAGAATTTGTGCAAATGATCCGCCGCCACGTCGGTTACCCTATCTTCACTACCTTGGTGCAGGTTGTTGGCGATGATCTGGTCGATCATTTTGATCAGGTTGTTTAATTGCGGGTCACTCACAATGGTCTCTCCTGAGCACTGTCGCCGCTCCGGGCGTAGATAACATGGCGGCCCGGGCGAGCGAAGCCAACAAGGTTCATGCCACTTTTTCGGGCCTCGCGTATGGCAAGCGCAGTGGGCGCAGATACGGCTACCAGGGTGCCCACCCCAACACTGGCGCTTTTTTGCACCATCTCAAAACTGGCACGGCTGGATATCAGCACGAAACCATCGCTAAAGGCTTGAATGCCAAATTCACGCAGGCGGGCGCCGATTAGTTTATCCAGTGCGTTGTGGCGGCCTACGTCCTCCCGAGCCTGGACAATATCGCCTTTGGCGTTACACCAGGCGGCCCCATGGGTGGCGCCGGTTTGCAGTTGCAGGGGTTGATGTTTTTTCAGGTTTTTAAGGGCGGCCTGAACGGCTTCGTCTGCAGGCAGCACATTCGGCGCAACCGGCGTAATGGCACGCACAACGTGGGCCAGAGATTCGGTGCCACAGAGCCCGCAGCCGGTTCGACCCGCCATATTGCGGCGTTGCTCGCGCAAACGGGCAAAGCAATCGCCGGCAATGTGCATGTCCAGCTCTATGCCGTCTTCACCCGGTTTTATTTCGACGCTGAACAACTGGTCTGGCCGCTGCAAAATGCCCTCGCTCATGCTGAAGCCCAGAGCAAAGTCCTCCAGATCACAGGGCGAGGCCATCATCGCCGCATGGGACACGCCGTTGTAAACCATGGCTACGGGGATTTCTTCTGCCACCAAGTCGTGTGACCTGGCGCCGCCTTCAATGCCACCGCACACGTTCACCCAAACTTCACTCATCGGAGAGGGTGACGTGTTAGCAGGTGAGTCAGCCACGGCAGCCGTCCGCTGGTTACTTGAGTGCATGTTCATGGCGGCCCCCCTGCTTATCCATCGCAGGCTTCAACAACGCCTGCTGGCGCTTGTCGAAAGCTACAAAGTTGCGCTGCCACTCCGACGGCTGAGTGACCACTTCAACCTGCACGGCGGTCACCTTGTACTCCGGGCAGTTGGTGGCCCAATCGGAGTTGTCGGTGGTAATTACGTTAGCGCCGCTACCCGGATGGTGGAAGGTGGTGTAAACAACCCCCGGCAACATGCGGGTACTTAGCTTCGCCCGCAGTGCGGTATGGCCCACTCGGCTGCTGATGCCGAGCCAATCGCCGTCTTTCACACCTCGCATTTCGGCATCACTGGGGTGCAGTTCTAGTAGATCTTCCTCGTGCCAGTCGCTGTTGCTGGTGCGGCGAGTCTGCGCGCCTACGTTGTACTGGGACAATATGCGCCCGGTGGTTAGCAGCAGCGGGAAACGCCGGCTGGCGCGCTCTTCGGTGGCCAGATATTCGGTTACTGCAAAGCGGCCTTTGCCGATAGGAAAATCCACCTGGTGCATGGTGGGTGTGCCGTCTGGATTTTCGTCGTTACAAGGCCACTGAATGCTGCCCAGCCGTTCAAGCTTGTCGTAATTTACGCCGGTGAATGTGGGCGTCAGCAGGGCAATTTCATCCATGATTTCTGATGGGTGGTTGTAATGCATTGGGTAGCCCAAGGCGTTGGACAGCGCCATGGTCACTTCCCAATCCTCCATGCCGGCAACCGGTTCCATCACTTTGCGCACGCGGTTGATGCGGCGCTCGGCGTTGGTGAAGGTGCCGTTCTTCTCCAAAAAGGTGGAACCCGGCAGCAATACGTGGGCGTACTTGGCGGTTTCGTTCAGGAAAATGTCCTGCACGATCAGGCAATCCAGTGATTTCAGCGCCGCTTCCACATGATGGGTGTTGGGATCAGATTGGGCAATGTCTTCACCCTGCACGTACAGCGCCTTGAATGTACCGGCAATGGCGGCATCAAACATGTTGGGAATGCGCAGGCCCGGCTCGTGGTCGATGGGCACACCCCAAACGGCTTGAAAGCGCTCACGCACCGCTGGGTCGTTCACATGCTGATAACCAGGCAGTTCGTGGGGGAAAGACCCCATATCACAGGAACCCTGCACGTTATTCTGGCCCCGCAGTGGGTTAACGCCTCCGCCTTCTTTGCCGATGTTACCGGTGGCCAATGCCAGGTTGGCAATGCCCATCACCATGGTGGAGCCTTGGCTGTGTTCGGTTACGCCCAGGCCGTAGTAGATGGCACCGTTGCCTGCTTCTGCATATACCCGGGCGGCTTCACGCACTTTAGACGCTGGCACACCGGTCACTTCCTCCATGGTTTCTGGGGAGTTGCGTTCCTCAGCAATAAACGTGCGCCAGGTGTTGTAGGCGTCTGTGTCGCAGCGGTTATTGATGAAGTCCTGATCTTCCAGCCCTTCAGTGATAATCACGTGGGCCAGCGCGTTCACAATGGCCACGTTGGTGCCGGGGCGCAGGGGTAGGTGAATGCCTTCGCCGCCGTGGGGCGTATTGAGTACGTCGATACGGCGCGGATCGATCACGATCAGCTTGGCACCCTCGCGCAAACGCTTGCGCATGAGCGATCCAAACACCGGGTGCGCGTCGGTAGGGTTGGCGCCAATCACCATGATGGTGTCGGCTTTCATCACGGAATCAAAGGTTTGCGTACCGGCAGATTCGCCCAGCGTGGTTTTCAGGCCATAACCGGTGGGGGAATGGCATACACGGGCGCAGGTGTCGGTATTGTTGTTGCCGAAGGCTGCACGTACCAGCTTCTGCACCAGATAAGTTTCTTCGTTGGTGCAACGGGAGGAGGTAATACCGCCAATGCTTTCACGGCCGTACTCAGCTTGAATACCTTTGAGCTTTTTGGCTGAAAATTCCAGCGCTTCGTCCCAAGACACCACTTTCCATGGGTCGTTGATGGAATCGCGAATCATCGGTTCTTTAATACGGTCGTCGTGGGTGGCATAACCGAAAGCAAAGCGGCCTTTCACGCAGGAGTGGCCGTGGTTTGCGTCGCCGCCCTTGTAAGGCACCATGCGTATCAGTTGATCGCCTTTCATTTCAGCTTTGAACGAGCAGCCAACACCGCAGTAGGCGCAGGTGGTGATTACACTATGCTCGGGCTGGCCGGCATCGATCACGCTCTTTTCCATCAACGAGGTGGTGGGGCAGGCCTGCACACAGGCGCCGCAGGACACGCACTCGGAATCCATGAACGGGTCGTCCTGGCTGGCAGCCACTTTGGACGCAAACCCCCGGCCTTCGATGGTCAGGGCAAAGGTGCCCTGTACTTCGTCGCAGGCGCGCACGCAGCGGGAACACACAATGCACTTGCTGGGGTCGAAGCTGAAATACGGGTTGGAATCGTCTATCTCCGCATCCAAATGGTTCTCACCGTCAAAGCCGTAGCGCACTTCCCGCAGGCCCACGGCCCCGGCCACATCCTGCAGTTCGCAGTTGCCGTTAGCCGGGCAGGTTAAACAATCCAGCGGGTGGTCGGAGATGTACAACTCCATAATATTACGGCGCAGCTTGGCCAGCTTGCCGGTTTGGGTGGTGACTTGCATACCCTCTGCCACCGGTGTGGTGCAAGAAGCCGGGTAGCCACGGCGGCCTTCAATCTCAACGGCGCACAGGCGGCAGGAGCCAAAGGCTTCGAGGTTATCCGAGGCGCAGAGCTTGGGAATGTTGATGCCCGCCAGCGCAGAAGCCCGGAGCACGGAAGTGCCTTCCGGTACGGTGATCTCACGACCGTCTACAGAAATAGACACTAGCTCTTCTGAAAGGCTCGCGGGAGTGCCATAGTCAAAATCCGGGTTCAGGCCATTTTTGCTCGGCTCGTAGTTTTGGATGCTCGGATCATAATAATGCAACATGTTATGCCTCCACTGGGCGCGGGCTGGCCATCAGATCTTCAGGGAAATACTTCATCACACTCTGTACCGGGAAGGGCGTCATGCCGCCCATGGCGCAGAGTGAGCCGTCGACCATGGTGTCGCAGAGTTCTGCCAGTAGTTCCAGATTATCGTCGCGGTTTTCATTAGCGCGGATGCGATCAATCACTTCTACACCGCGCACGGAACCGATGCGACAAGGGGTGCATTTGCCGCAGGATTCAACAGCGCAGAACTCCATGGCAAAGCGGGCTTGTTCGCCCATATCCACCGTGTCATCAAACACCACCACACCACCATGGCCGATGCCGGCGCCAAGCTTGGCAAAGGCTTCGTAATCCATCGGAGTGTCCCACTGCTCTTCCGGCATATAAGCCATCAAAGGGCCGCCCACCTGAACCGCTTTCATCGGCCGCCCGGTAAAGCTGCCATCGCCAAAGTCTTCCAGCACTTTGCGCAGGGTCACGCCAAAGGCCACTTCAATGAGACCGCCCTGTTTGATGTTGCCTGCCAGCTGAATGGGCAAAGTGCCTAGCGAGCGGCCCATGCCGTAATCCGCATAGGCTTTGCCGCCGTGGGCCATGATATAAGGCACCGCAGACAGCGACAGTACGTTGTTCACCACGGTTGGTTGGCCGAATAGGCCCTTGATGGCGGGCAGTGGCGGCTTGGAACGTACCAGCCCGCGCTTGCCTTCCAGGCTTTCCAGTAGGGAGGTTTCCTCACCGCAAATGTAGGCGCCAGCTCCCAATCGCACTTCCAGGCGGAAGGCACGGCGATTGCCACAAACGTTATCGCCCAGATAGCCGTGGGCTTCTGCGGTGCGGATGGCTTGATTGAGCATTTTTTGGGATAAAAGGTATTCCGAACGCACATAGATGAAACCCACAGTAGCGCCCACGGCCAGACCGGCAATGGTCATGCCCTCAATCAGCATATAGGGGTCGCATTCCATTACCAGGCGATCAGCAAAGGTGCCCGAGTCGCCTTCGTCGGCGTTGCACACCACGTATTTTTGTTGATCATAAGGCTCATCCAACACGGTTTGCCATTTGATGCCTGCCGGGAAAGCCGCGCCACCACGGCCACGCAGACCGGAGTCTTTTACTTCATCCACAATCCCTTGGGGTGTCAGCGCTGCAGCTTTCTTCAGACCAACAAAACCACCGTGGGCGATGTAATCTTCAATACAGACTGGGTCGGTGATGCCGATGCGAGCAAACGTAAGGCGCTGCTGTCTCTGCAAATAGGCGTGCTGTTCGATATCGCCCAGATACAAAAGGTGATCGGAGTTGCCTTCAAACAATCCGGCGGCGACCAGTTCTTCCACCTGATGAGGCTCCACCGGGCCATAAGCCACACGACCGTAAGGCGTTTGTACCTCTACCAATGGTTCCAGCCAGAACAAACCGCGAGAACCGTTGCGCACCAGATGAATATCCAGATCTTGCTGCCCGGCAAGATTCTGCAACTGTTGCGCCACGCGGTCGGCCCCCAAAGACAGGGCGGTGGTATCGCAGGGCACATAAATTGTTGTTGTCATGGGGTTTGCTCCTGCCTTTATTTTAGCTGGAGAACGGACGTTGTCAGGGTGTCCGTCAGCTGATCGAATGTTTGCGGGGTAACCCGGCCAATAATTTCATTGTTCACACGAATGGACGGGCCGCAGGCGCAATTTCCCAAGCAATAAACCGGCTCCAGAGTGAACTCGTTATCGGCGGTGGTTTGGTGGTAATCCACGCCCAGCTTTTCCTGCACATGGCGCTCTAGCGCGCGGCCACCTCGGGCCTGGCAGGCTTCGGCACGGCACACCTCCAGCACGTTGCTGCCCGCGGGGCGGGTGCGGAAGTGATGATAAAAACTGATCACCCCATGCACATCGGCACGGGTTTGCTGCAGCATTTCCGCAATGATGGGTACCGCGCCCTCTGGCACGTAGCCGATACGGTTTTGTATGGCATGCAGAATGGGTAGCAGCGCACCGGGTTCGTGCTGTAGGGCTGAGACTTCCTGACGGATTGCCTCCGGACTCCAGTCGTTGCCACCGGCCGCAGTCGTCACCGCTGCATTAGGGTGGGCTCTCTCTGACATATGCATAATTGTTCCTACCTGTTTTTATTCTGATACAGTACCCAAACTAGTTATAGCGCCAAATTAGCACTCCAGACACCACCACGGAATATGAATACACATGCATAACAAAAAACTGAACATATCCCCCGCCTGGGTTTTTCGCACCGACACCAACGAATTCTTCGAGCCGGTGCTGTTTCGTTTGCTAGAAAGCATTCGTGATACCGGCAAGCTCACGGTTGCTGCCGCCGCTGCCGGTATTTCTTACCGGCACGCCTGGAATCTTCTCAACCGTGGCGGCGATACGCTGGGCCTGCCACTGGTGGTTATGCGCAAAGGCCACGGCAGCCGGCTGTCTGCCCTGGGCGAAAAACTGCTATGGGCCGAGCATCGGGTAAAGGCTCGGCTGGGGCCGCAAATCGACAGCATGACTGCCGAACTGAACGACCAGATTCAACAGCTGTTGGCCGGTGCAAAACCCACGCTGCGCCTGCACGCCAGCCATGGCTATTCGGTAGCGCTGCTGCCTGAGTTGTCGCAGCAGATCAATGTAAACCTGCAATACCGGAACCCGGAAGAAGCACTTTCAGCACTCAATCGCGGCGAATGCGATGCGGCCAGTTTTCACCTGCCTACCTGCCCGGCGCTGGCCCAGCAGATCATTCGTTATTACCAACGGCATCTGGACAGCAACCACCACCGCCTGATTCGTTTTGTCACCCGGCGTGAAGGCCTGATGATGCGCAAAGGCGAACACGAGGGGGTTCGCACCCTGCAAGATTTAAGTACCTCGGGGCTCAGCTTTATAAGCCGCGACCGTCATTCGGGTACTCGTATCCTTCTCAATCTTTTACTCAAGCAGCAAGGCATTTCAGAAGACAGTATTAACCGTACGTCTCAGCAGGAATTCACCCACACCGCCATTGCCGCCTTTGTGGCCTCTGGCATGGCGGAAGTCGGTTTTGGCGTGCAAGCGGCTGCCGAGCAATTCAATTTGAGTTTTATTGAAATGGCCAGCGAGCACTACATGCTGATTTTCCGCGAAGATCGCCTACCTCAGGAAACACTGGATCACCTAACCACGTTGCTGAAATCCCCAGCACTGATTGATCGCATCAACCATGTGCCGGGCTATGCACCAGACAACCCCGGTGAAGTCACCACGTTTGAGGCGCTGACGGCCGAGGATGCCTGAACGCACATCAGAACAAAGCTGCGGCCTTCGCAATGGCGATATAAAGCCCGATCAGGAAAGGCACACCTACGGCCAGCCAAGCCAGCACACCGGTGATTCCAAACGCGCCGCGTGCGGCAGTTTTCGCTTTTGCGGAGACGCCGTTGTCCCGCTGTAGCATTCGCTCGTGGGCCAACTCTTCATCGGTCATGTGTAGGGAAGAATCCACCGGGCGAACCAGTGCGTTACAAATCAGGCCCAACACCAACAGGCCAGCCATGATGTACAGGGTGCGGTCGTACACCAAAGCCGGCTCAATGCCCGCATCCAGCTGCACTTCACGGATCAGCGCGATCACCACAGGGCCAACAAGGCCGGCGGCCGTCCAGGCTGTTAGCAACCTACCATGAATGGCGCCCACCATTTGCGTACCGAAGATATCGGCCAAATAGGCTGGCACCGTTGCGAACCCACCACCGTACATACTCAAAATGATGCAGATGGAGATTACAAACATGCCCGCCATGCCCATGTGGCCCCAGGTGGGCAGCAAGCAGTACAGACCAATGCCCAGCACAAAGAAGGTCAGGTAGGTACTCTTGCGGCCCAGTTTGTCAGACAGCGACGCCCAGAACAGACGGCCAACGCTGTTGAACAGGCTGATTAGCCCCACCAGCCCGGCAGCAGCGGCCGCAATGGCTGTTTTCTGTGCTGCGGTGAGCGCAACGGCTGAGTCTTTAATGCCTACAAGCGCACCACCAAACACATCCTGCAACATCGGGCTGGCCATGGAGATAACGGCGATGCCCGCGGTTACGTTCAGGAACAGAACACTCCAGATCAACCAGAACTGTTTGGTTTTCCAGGCGCGCTTAAGGTGAACATGGCCGTGGGTAATCATAGCGTTGGCTTGCTGGCCCTTGGGTGGCTCCCAGCCTTCTGGCTTCCAGCCGTTAGGCGGTACCCGAAAGCCCAGTGCGCCCGCCATCATTACGAAGAAATAGATAACACCCATGGTCATCAGGGTGCTGGCAACACCTGTGCCGCCGTCTGCTGAGAAATGCCCCATCAGCCAAACCGCCAACGGAGCGCCCACCATGGCGCCACCGCCGTAACCCATAATGGCAAAACCGGTTGCCATGCCACGACGATCTGGAAACCACTTGATGAGTGTCGAAACCGGCGTGATATAACCAAGCCCCTGGCCGATGCCACCCAAAACACCACAACCCACATACAGCAACCAAAGCTGGTGAGTCATGACACCCACGCCGCCTAAAATCATACCGCCACCCCAGCACAGAGCGGCTATGGCGCCAGCTTTACGTGGGCCAGCATGCTCTAGCCAAGCGCCCCAAAGCGCGGCGGATATCCCAAGCATGCCGATAAATATACCGAAGGTGTAAGTAACATGGCTGACAGCCCAGTTACAGGAAGTCGTCGTTAGTGCTTGGAGAAAACTGATATCTGCACAGGCCACCGGGTCTGCACCGGCCACAAGTGTCGACATAGGCAACCAAAATACCGAAAAACCATAGGCCATGCCGATACATAGGTGAATCGCCAGAGCGGCAGTAGGCACCAGCCACCGGTTAAAGTTCGGGCCGGCAACGGTATTTTCCCGGTCAAAAAAGCCCGGTTTCAGGCTCCCGGCATCGCCGCTGAAGGTGCGGTCGTCGGCTATTCCATCCATAAACAAACCCTTTTGTTTTTGTCGTTTTGTTATTGGCATTCACGAGGTTACTGTTCATTGCCGGCACATATATGCACACTAGATCATATTAAACTGGCAGATAAACACTCAAACCCTCGCCAGTGATTTGATTGGTTAGGATACAAAACATCAACTAGCTAAAAGTATTATGAAGCTTGGTACCTATATGGAGCGCTAAGGGCACACGCGCTTGTCTACTGAGCTCGCGATGGGCAAACTTGTAGGCAACGTTTCAGCCGATTCCCGGCAAGCCCTCTCTTATGGAGTTGTGATGGATCCAATGCTCACCCTGGTAGGTGCCCTGATGCTTGTCATCAGCATCGTTCTGAGCCCGATTTCCAGTCGGGTCGGTATGCCGGTGCTGCTGATATTTTTGGCGGTGGGCATGATGATGGGCAAAGACGGCCCAGGCGGCATTGAGTTTGATGATTTCCAACTGTCATTTTTAGTCGCCAATCTGGCCTTGGGCGTTATTCTGCTTGATGGCGGCATGCGTACCCGAGCCGAAACCTTCCGCGTAGGTCTTAAACCGGCAATGATGCTGGCAACCGTTGGCGTTGCCATGACGGCCTTGGGCGCAGCGTTTGTTGCCTGGCTGGTTTTCGACCTGCACTGGATGACAGCCCTGCTTATCGGCTCCATTATCTCATCAACCGACGCAGCAGCCGTGTTTTCACTGTTGCAGGGTCGTGGCCTGCATCTGAACGAGCGTGTTAGCGCCACTCTGGAAATTGAATCTGGCAGCAACGACCCGATGGCGATATTCCTAACGCTGATGATGGTCACCCTGATTGCTAGCAATGGCGAACACGCCATTCAGGATTCGCTGATTCTACTGGTCAAACAATTCAGCATTGGCGGCGTTGGCGGTATTGTCGGCGGCTTCTTGATCGCAGAACTGGCCAACCGCATTCGCCTCAACCCATCGCTTTATCCTTTACTGGTCGTCGCTGCAGGTATTTCAGTGTTTTCTGCGACAAACGCCCTGGGGGGCAGTGGTTTTTTGGCCATTTATCTGTGCGGGGTTGTTATCGGCAACCGTCAGGTTCGGATGATGCCGATGATCCTGCAGGTGCACGATGGCTTGGCGTGGCTGGCTCAGCTTTGCCTGTTCCTGATACTCGGCTTGTTGGTTAATCCCTCAGACCTGCTGCCCTTGGCGGGAAGTGGCCTGATACTCGCGCTGGCTCTGATTTTTGTAATTCGACCATTAACCGTCATGCTCACTGTCTGGCCTTTTGGCTTCAATCGTCGCGAACTAGGCTTTATTAGCTGGGTTGGGCTCCGCGGCGCCGTGCCCATTGTATTGGCATTGTTCCCGATTATTGCAGGCCTGCCGGAAGCGCAGCTGGTCTTCCATGCAGCTTTCTTTATTGTGCTGGTATCCCTGCTGGTTCAGGGCACCACTATCACCCCTCTTGCCCGCAAGCTACGCTTGGAAATTCCAGCAAACGGCGAGCCGTACCGGCGCCTACCGCTGGATGCCCCTGCAGCAGGTGATCACGAGCTGATGCTATTCCCTTTGCGGGGTAAACATTGGGAAACGCCAAGTCTTTTGGGCCAACTGCGCTTTCCGAAAAACACAGCGGTTGCTGGTGTATTCCGCAATCGTGTTTGCTTGCAGCCAAATGCGGATCTGGAAGTATCCAGCGGCGACATGGTTGCCATGTTCGCCACTCCCAGCGTGCTAAAAGAATTGGGCAAAGCTCTCAGCGGCCGACAGGCGCCAAAACACCTGGCGGAACGAGCCTTCTTCGGCGACTTTGTACTCAATGGAGACGCGCTGCTTGGGGATGTTGAACAGATGTATAATATCGAGTTCCACGAATTGTCGCCTGAATTGTCGCTGGCAGAATGCTTTGCCAAACGCACCAAGGGCCACCCGGTTATTGGCGACACCGTGGTTCTTGGGCCAGTCACTCTGGTGGCGAGAGCCATGGAGGCAGACCAAGTCACCAAGGTTGGCTTAAAAATGGAAATCTCACAAAACACCTGATGTGCGCACCGGATAACTATAAAAGTTAACAAAACCCTTTAACATCTAGCCGACCGGTTATGTTATAAGACAGCTCTGCGTAAAGATTAATCATTGGTAAGTTAAGGTTATGGCTATGCCCAGTTTATTAACCCGGTGCCTTCTGGCTCTATTTGTTACAGCAAGCTTTCCGGCATACAGCTCAGAGCTGCTGGCCAAAGCAGATACCCGCATGCCGGTGATAAATAGCTCACCGGGCGAGTCTCTGGTGGTGGACAAAGTATTGGTAAGGAAAGAGAAGCGTCGACTTTATTTGATGAACGGCGAAGAAGTTGTTCGAAGTTACCGTATATCCCTCGGCGACAATCCCTCGGGGCACAAACTGTATGAAGGTGACGAGCGCACGCCAGAAGGCGACTATACGCTGGATTGGCGCAACTCCGGCAGTGATTTTTACAAGTCCATCCACATTTCCTATCCAAGCATAGAAGATCGAGAGATGGCAGAAAACTGGGGGTTGAGCCCAGGTGGCAGCATTATGATTCACGGCTTACCCAATGGTGCAGAAGACATGGCGTTTGCCTATACAGGTCTGGACTGGACCAACGGATGCATTGCGGTGAACAATCAGGAGATGGATGAAATCTGGCAACTGGTCAACGACGGCACTCCAATACGCATCACTCCCTAACCGCACCGCCCATGACAGCAGTATTAAGTTGTTGTCATGACCTGAGAAAATTTACGTATACTTAGTTAACATTTCCTCTCAGAGTGTTTTACACTGTTTCACGACTCCGGTAGTCAACGCCTATCAGGCCGAAGCTGACAGGAAGTCGTCTGAACTGACTTTCGGATCAACAGGAAATAACTCGATCAATAAGGGGATTTAATATGCGTAAACTGACGATCGCCGGAATCGCGCTGGCTACTGCTCTGACTGCAGGCTGTGCAACTACCGATCAGGGTGCTATCGACGAAGCCAATGCAACTGCTAGCTCCGCTGGCCAGACTGCAGACAAGGCAATGAACACTGCTAACAGCGCTGCTAGCTCTGCGCGCTCAGCACAGAACACTGCCGACCGGGCATTGGCTGCAGCTAAAGCAGCACAGAAGTCTGCTGACGAAGCAAACGAGCGCGCCAAGCGTATGCTCGAGCGTGCCAGCAAGAAGTAATAAGTACTTTAAGCTTAAGCACTGCGAAAAAGGCCGGGATTCCCGGCCTTTTTTTATGCTCCGGCTCTAGGGTTCTGGCTGCTCTGGCGAAGTATGAGTATTAGCCGGCCTTTTCTCCATAAACATTTTGACCATATCCATGGGCAATGGGAAAACGATGGTCGATGAATTGGTATTGCTCATGTCTGAGAGGGTTTGCAGGTAACGCAACTGCATAGCGCCCGAATCGGCAGACATTACCTTTGCCGCCTCCACCAGCTTCTCCGACGCCTGCAATTCGCCTTCTGCATGAATCACTTTTGCCCGACGCTCACGCTCTGCTTCCGCTTGCCGGGCAATGGCCCGAATCATGGATTCATCAAGGTCTACGTGCTTGATTTCAACGTTGGCAACCTTGATTCCCCACTCTTCAGTCTGCGTATCAATGATCTCCTGAATGTCCGCATTCAGTTTGTCACGCTCTGATAGCATTTCGTCTAGATCATGCTTGCCCAGTACCGATCGCAGCGTGGTCTGGGATAACTGACTGGTGGCAGAATTGAAGTCCTCAACGCGGATAATCGCGCGCTCGGGATCCACCACCCGGAAATAAAGCACCGCGTTTACCCGTACGGTTACGTTGTCTCTGGAAATCACGTCTTGGCTGGGTACATCCAGGGTGATAACACGAAGATCCACCCGAACAATTTGTTGAATGCCGGGAATGATGAAAAGCAGCCCAGGGCCTTTAACACCTTGAAATCTCCCCAGAAAAAATACCACGCCACGCTGGTATTCGGGTAGGATTTTGATGGCTGCCCCAAGTATCAGCAATAACACCACGGCGGGCGCCAGCCAGGAAATCAGATTACCGATCATATAGCCTCCTTTACGCTAACGGTCAGGCCATCGATTCCGGTGACCTGCACTAAATCACTCCGGTTTATGGGGTAACAGCTAACTGCGTTCCAGCGCTCGCCACTCAGGCGCACATGCCCACGGTAGCCACCATCCGCTTTTAGAAAGTCATCCAGAGCAACGGCTTTTTCCTGGGTTATCTGTTCGCCGCCGCTTACTGGGCGCTTTTTACGCAGCCCGATAAACCGGGTAACCGTCCACAGAATAAAACCCGCCGCTACCGCCGCTGTACCGCCAATGGCTGGTAATGAGATTGCACGGTGATTACCGTCCATCAAAATGATCGAGCCGGTAATAAACGCGACTATGCCGCCAATACCAAGAATGCCAAAACTGGGAACCAAAGATTCGCCAATAATAAAGCCCAGCCCCAGCAGTATCAGTGCCAAACCGGCGTAGTTAACGGACAGTACCTGAAATGCGAACATGGCGAGGACAAGACAGATCGCGCCTACAACTCCTGGTACCACAGCACCAGGGCTCGCCAGCTCAAAGATAATGCCGTAGAACCCGATAATCATCAGGAAATAGGCAACATTGGGGTGGGTAATCACAGAAAGCAGACGGGTGCGCCAATCGGGCAGCATGCGAATCGTTTCAAGGCCGGCGGTCTGTAAAGTGGTCTCACCGGAGGCCAGGCTTACCGTGCGCCCGTCTATCTGGCGCATCAAGTCTGGCAAGTCTGCTGCCATAACATCGACCACGTTTTTATCCAACGCCTCCCGGGAACCCAGGTTTACCGCTTCACGAACGGCCTCTTCAGCCCAATCGGCATTTCTGCCATGACGTTCCGCCAGCCCGCGTATATAACTGACTGCGTCTTCCAGAACCTTGCGCTCCATGGCCGTTTCACCCCGGCGCTTGCTGGGCTCGCTGGGGCTTTCGCCTGGCGCTGTTTTCTGATCATCACCGGCATTGTCGTTTTCAGATTTGGTATCGGGGGGCGGTTCCTGGCTGCCCGGCAGCCCGCCCATCTGGACCGGCGTTGCGGAACCCAAGTTGGTAGCGGGCGCCATGGCCGCAATGTGGCTGGCGTAGAGGATATAGGTGCCGGCACTGGCTGCTCGCGCACCTTGAGGGGTAACATAGACGGCCACCGGCACATCGGAGCTGAGGATAGTTTTAATGATCTCGCGCATGGAGTCCATCAGCCCACCTGGCGTGTCCATCTCGAGAACCACCAGTTCTGCACCTTCAGATTCTGCCCGCTGAATACCGCGCACAACATAATCCATGGTGGCAGGGCCAATAGCGCCCTCAACCGTTAGAATCAGTGCAGTTCCTGGGCTTTTTTGCTGAGCCAATACCTGATGGCCCAACGAAGCCAAGGCGAGCAATGTGCCGACCAGAAAAACCACGGCCCAAGTTCTGAGCCACACCTGGCGGCCTGATCTCAGGGGATGGTGGGACTGCATATCGACTCCCTGAATCCGGAAGAGTGATCAGAACAGCCTGGCGAGTACCGAAACCGGCAAGCGCCGCAATACAAAACCAATAGGCGCCCAAGGCCAGCCGGGTACAAAACACTCGCTCTTGCCAGACTCGATGGCTTTTACCATTGCTTTGCAGCCGGTATCTGCATCCACAATGAACGGCGTATTTTTTACCTTTTCGTTGATTTCCGTCCGGATATACCCCGGATACAGCGTTGTCACCTTGATGGGAGACTTGGCCTTCTTGAGTTCGACACGCAATTCCTCAGAAAGTGCCGCAATGCCCATTTTGGTTGCTGCATAGGTGGTTACATGGCCGCTTCCATCTGTGCGAGCGCCGCCACAAAGTTGGTTTCTGCAGTTTGGCGATTGGCATTGAACCGGCCAGAGCCAAGGGGTTGGCCTTTACCTATACCCACGTTGACGATTGTGCAAAATCAGAAGTACAGCTTCTGCTCAGGCTCTTCCGATGCAGGAAGTCGTTTGTCTTTTTGCGTTTTATCCGAAGCCACCCGTGAAATCTGTTCACCGACCATGGCAGGAATACCGTCAGCTTGATCCACGGCCAATTCTATTGCCCTGCGCTGAACCTCAACGCCCGGGTGCTTTTGGCGGAAGGCTTCAACTTCCAGGGTTACTTCGCGCCACAGGCGATCCCGATCCTGTTGACTGTAGTCTTCGTTAGGGCGGTGTACTTCAAGCCAAACCTCGCCTCCAGATAATCCCATTTTTACCGCATCGTTCACGATCTGAACCGATGTGCCCTTACCCACCTGATAGACAAAACGTGAGATATCCTCGTTATACATGCGGAAACAGCCGTGGCTAACAGGCATACCAACACCAAACTGCTTGTTAGTACCGTGAATCAGATAGCCTTTTTCGCTTAGCATAAGTGCGTGGCTACCCAAGGGATTGCTGGGGCCGGGCGGGATCATTCGGGGCAGGAAGTCACCAGACGCTTCATACTCTGCACGAATGCTGGCAGGGGGGTACCACGCCGGTGATTCCAGGGGCATAGTCACTTTTGCATCGGTCAACGGAGACGGGTTCTCAGAGGTGCCTACGCCAACGGGGTAAACCTGTACACCGTCGTCAGAAAAATAGTAAAGCCGATACTCGGCCAAATTAATCACAATGCCTTCTCGGCGAGCATCCGGAATAATGTATTGGCGCGGAAGCGTGATTGTGGTGCCTTCACCGGGCAACCAGGGGTCAACGCCTGGGTTGGCTTTTACCAATTCGAGATAACCAAGCGCGAGCTGGCTACCCACTTCAGCAAAGGTGTCTTCATACTTTGTGGTAAAGACCCCCAGCCGACCGGCCAAGTCGCCATCTACCTTGAAGGTTGGCACTCGGGAGCTGCGATCTGTTTCTTGCTCGGTCGCCGTTTTTTCAGGCGCACTGCTTTGCTTTTCAGCCCACGCGGGCTGCAGAGCCAAGGCGCTGGACAGCAGTACCAGAGCTGAATACTTTTTTAATTCCATAAATCCCATTCCAGAAAACCTACTTCTTAGCGTTCAGTGACAGCGGGCGCCCTCAGGAGTTCCGAGCCAGCAACGCACAATTCTACACTCGCATCCGCCAAACGGGCACAACGGCAATGGCTACAAATACAGCAACAAGCCACCAGGCCGTATGAAAGGCGCTGATTGTGGGCACCCCATTGCTATGTTCGCCGAACTCGATGGTCAATGCCACGACATTCACCCCGAAAGCACCACCCAGTTGACGGGTAAAGTTGATGGTACTGGAGCCTGCGCCCAGTTCCTCGGGCTCAAGGGGGTTCAAGGCACCAATAGACAGAGACGGTAACATAAACCCTATGCCTATCCTTCCGAGCACCGTCCAAAGCGCAAGCCAGCCGAAAGCCAGCGTAAGACCAGACAGCGCAAACAGGATGGCTGATGAGGCAAACATCGCCATTCCGAAAACAACCAGCCCTCGGGCGCTCCCCCCTCGGTCAGCCAACCTTCCTGCCAACGGAAATGTCATACCCAGAACAATGCCTGCGGGCAGCATCAGCAGGCCCGCCTCCGTTGCCGTGTAACCCAAGGCTGTCTGAACGTATAACGGTATCAGATAGGTGGAGCCAAACAACGCCAGCCCCATCGCCATAGCGCCTAGATTGGCGTACAGAAAACTTGGCCGACGCAGCAGGCTGACATTAACCAAAGGGTGTTTTGCTCGCGTTTCGCGCCATACAAACAGGGCCAGGCACACCAACGCCAAAAGCCCTTCGATGACGACCCGGGGTTCTTGGCCGTCGAGGCTTTGCAAGCGATTTAAGGTATCGAGAGAGAGCCCGACGGTTAACCCGAGCAGCACTAGCCCGGGCAGGTCAAATCGGTAGGGAGCCGGTCGGGAAGCCGGCGTGGGCAGAAACCGTCGCGCCATAAACACGCCAATAAGCGTTACCGGCGCCGGCGCAAACATCACAAATCGCCAATCGAGCTGATCTACCAGAAAACCGCCTAGCACCGGCCCAAGCGCCGGCGCCAAGACAACCCCCATACCATAGATACCCATAGCCTGGCCGCGCCGATTGCGGGGGAATATGCGGAATACAAGATACATGCCCATGGGTTGCATCAGGCCCGCCATAGCCCCTTGGCCAATGCGGGCGGCAATCAACTGCTCCGGCGAGCTGGCAAACCCGCCAGCCACCGAGATCAACGTAAACATCGCCATGGCAAACGTTAGGGTCTTGCGCACGCCAAAGTGATCAAGCAGCCACGAAGAGGCCAGCATGGTCGTTGTCATGGCGGCAATAAACCCGGTTGCCAACCAGTGCACCTGGCCCTGGCGGATACCGAACTCCACCATGATCTCGTGGAGCGCAACGTTCACCACAGTGGCACTCAATACGGTCGCAATGGTGCCCAGCATTACCGTACAAACAGCCAGCCAGCGCCAGTTGGCGCCATAACGGGCGGTCAAGCCCTCAACGGAATTATCACTCAAGGATTACTTCTGCTTTTCAGCGTTATCCATAATTTTATGGAACACTTTTAACGCAACCTCAATATCATCGTCGCGCACACCATCAAGCATTCCGTCCCGTAGCTCGTTGGCCCGGGCCGTCAGCACCTCCATGAAATCCCGCCCGCCATCTGTGAGATGCAGTCGGCGAGCCCGACGATCATTGGGGCAGGCCCGGCGCTCAATCAATTCCTGTTGCTCTAGGCTGTCTAACAGACGTACAAGCGTTGGGTTTTCAATGGCCCTCAGGCTGGCGAGTTCACGCTGAGTTAGGCCTTCGCCTCCCTGCTGTAGATAAACCATGGTGGTCCAGCGGGCTTGGGTAACACCCAAGTCTTTCAAGCGTTCATCTAATAACTTGCGCCAGCGCCGTGTTACCCGGGCGACGGCAAATGGGAACTGATCTTTCATGGTTACTACTCCGACCAAAAAGCTTACTTTATGGGAATGCTACCAATAGTAAGCTAATCATTGTAATAAAAACAGATGCAAAGCAAAAACGGACTTGAGGAAAACCACAAATCGGCTCAGATCTACAGCTCTGTCAAACTAACCCAAGGGTTCCTCATTCTTCCCCTCAACCTCTGGAGATTCCTGAAACTCCGTATTCCGCGGATCCATTTCAGTCAGCACAACAGAGGTCTCCGGCATTGCAGGCACATAGTGCTCCTGGTCTTCCACTGCTACATCTTCCGTGTAGGTGATACGCAGAGAAGTTATTACCGCAAGAACCAGCAAAAACCCGGCATTGCCTATAAACAAGCCTTTTGGGCCCATCAGGTTGATCAGCTCAGCCATCACAACAGGGCCAACCACGCTGCCAACCCCGTAACTGAGCAGCAATGTGGCGCTGGCGGCAACAATACGGGTGCTTTCCATCCGGTCGTTGGTTATCGCCACAGAAATTGGGTAAACCATTGCCGAGAGCCCGGTGAACCCCCCTACAAGAAGCGTGAGCAACCATAGGTTGGCAGCGCCGGTAAAGCTAACGCCAACCGCTGCAAGTGCGGCACAAAGCGCCACCCAGAACATCACACGACGGCGATCAAAGCGGTCACACAGCCGCCCCAACGGCCAAGCAAGAAGCATGGCGGCAACAATGGCACTGGCCATAAACGTTGATGTTTTAGCAACATCCAGCCCCATCAAAGTTGCGTATACCGGCCCCAGCGCATAAAACCCACCAATCAACACGCCGCTGGTCACTGCGCCCGAAACACCCGTGAACGACTCACGCGCAAGCGTAAAAAATGAAATGCGTTGCACCTGCTCAATAATGGGCGCTTCCATGCGAGTCAAGGCGAGGGGAACCAAGGCCAACGCCAACAAAATGGCGGCCAGGGAATACGGCATAAAGTTGGACGGATCGCCCACGTTAACAATCAGCTGACCGCCCGCAGCGGAGAGGTAAAAAACGATCTGGTAGACCGCAAACAGTGCACCGCGATTACTGTTGCTGGCCCGGCTTGAGAACCAACTCTCGATCACCACCAACACGGCAGCAATACTAAAGCCCGAAAGCACACGCAGGCACGCCCAAAACACCATGGAAATAGCCATGGGATACATCAGTGACACAACAGCAGCTATGGCTGCGAACGCCGAAAATGCACGGATATGGCCAACACTGCCGATAATCTGGTGCACATAGAGGGTGCCCAGAACAAAACCTACCGAGTAGCAAACCAACACCCAGCCGATAACATCAGGAGAAACCGACTCGATACTCAAGCGAATACCCAGCAGCGTCATCAGGAACGCATTTCCGCTGATCAGCAAAACGATGCTCAAAAGGAGAGCAGAAAGGGAGGCGACCATTCGGGTCATTACGGAAACTCCGGATATTACTAATGCCATATTACACCAGCCCTTTCAGCGCGCGCCTAATACGCACTTGCCGAAGCTTTGCAACACACCTGTTCGGGAGTGCCAAACGCGGCTACAGCGTCGTTTCACAATGTTTCACATTAATGCGCCGTAACAGACCTCCCGGACCATAGGAGGTAATATAAATGGTCATTATTCAATAAACTCGTGAGCGTCTGGTTATGAAAAAAACGGACTGGCCCATCCGGTGGGATCTGCTACTTCGCTACCGGCTCATTGAAACCATTGCACTGTGGGAAGGTCGACTGACGACAAACCACATCTGCCATAGCTTTGGTATCGGCCGTCAGCAGGCATCCAAAGACATAAACACATACCTGCGTGAACTTGCCCCGGGCAATCTTGTTTATGATCGCCATCTCAAAGGTTACGTACCTTCAGCCAGTTACAAACCGGCAGTGACTCGGGGACACGTCAGCGAATATCAGGATCTGCTTGCACGCCAGCAAAGCCTCAGCAGCACGTTTGAAACCCTTGAGGTTGGCCTGCCAGACAACACTGTTGTATATGGTCCCAACCGTGTCATCGCGCCCGAGACCATGCGTGCCGTTGTGGCCGCCACCCGCCATGGCCGACAGCTCAGAGCAAGCTATTCGTCCCTGAGCCGCCCTGAAGCTGTAGAAGGCATTCTCGAGCCGCACACACTGGTGTGCACAGGCAACAACTGGCACTTGCGTGCCTGGTGTGACTCCAACCGGGAATTCCGGGACTTTGCCCTCAGCCGCTTCCACACAGCACCTACGGCTCTGCGGCAAAAAGCCAAACATGCGAGCCAGCAGGATGATGACTGGAATCGCAACGTCACCATGATGATCTCCCCCGACAATCGTCTGACCGACGCACAGCAAAAGATCATCGCTCTGGATTACGGTATGGAGAACGGTCGCTTGATCGTTGACGCCCGAGCCGCTTTGGCGCCGTATGTTTTGTCGCAGCTCGGAATAACCCTAGACAACCACCACCCTGACCCGCTGATCCAGCAACTGGAACTCACCAACCCAGATCAGCTTGGGTTTGGCAGCAAACGCGAGCGTGCCCTCAAAGCCGTCGCCGGCCTTAGTTAGCTAGCCGTTAAGCGCCCAGCGTGAACTTAAGCACACGAACTATTCGTGCCATTGCTCCTTTTTTGTTGCTGCTAACCTCTCAGGTGCTGGCAGCAGGCGTTTGTGGCGGTTCAGCGACACCAATCTCCGAGATTCAGGGCCAGGGCGACGCCTCTCCATTAGCGGGCCACAAAGCAACGGTTGAGGGCATTCTCACCTTCGACGCCCGCATGGAGGGCGGGTTTGCCGGCTTTTACCTGCAACAGGCAGACGGCGAAACCGACGGCAACCCCGAAACCTCCGAAGCCCTATTTGTTTATACCCGCAAGAAAACCGGTGAACCCGGCGAACGCCTGCGGGTTACCGGTACCGTAAAAGAATTCCATGGCCTGACTGAGCTGACGAACGTTAGAGCCATTACAGTTTGCGGCTCCGCGCCCCTCCCGAAAGCCCAGGTTCTAACTCTGCTGTGGCCAAACGCCCTTGAATCCCTCGAAAACATGCGCGTTACGGTGGCCCAGCCGTTGACGGTTATCGATGCCTGGAACCTAGCGCGTTACGGCAATCTCACTTTGGCAGCCGGAGAGCAGGTGGTGCCTACGGAGTATCTGGAACCCGGCCCGCAGGCAGCCAACATTGCCGACCGGAACCGACAGCAGAGACTGCTACTGGACGATGGCCGTGGTGTTCGCCAGCCCAAGCCAATACCTTGGCCTCCGGGTGGTCTCAGTGGCGAGAACACGGTTCGCAGCGGCGATAAAGTTCACGAACTTGCCGGTATTCTTGATTATCGGTTTGAAGCCTGGCGGATACAGCCAGCTGAACAGCCGGTATTCGAGCCTGTGAATACCCGGCCATCTGCGCCGGCACGGCCCTCAGCCCCTCATGTTCGGGTTATGGCCATGAACCTGGAGAACTACTTTAATGGCGACGGGGAAGGCGAAGGTTTTCCAACAACCCGTGGCGCACCTACCGCTCTGGCACTTAAAGTACAGCACCGCCGACTGGTAGAGGCGCTGCGCCGCCCAGATCCGGATATTCTGGCGGTTACAGAGCTGGAGAACGACGGTTACAGCGACACCAGCGCAATAGCACAGCTTGCCCAAGCGCTCGGGCCCAACTGGGCCTTTGTTGAAACCCCCGGTGCCGATGGCAGTGACCAGATACGTACCGGTTTGCTGTACCGCAGTGACCGCATCGTTGCCGAGGCAAAACCGGAGCGCCTGAATGCCGGCGTGTTCAAAAAAAGAGGCCGCCCCCCACTGGCACAGACCTTCCGGCCCGAAGGCCAGCGGTTAGCCATTCAGGTAGTCGTGCCACACCTGAAGTCTAAGTCCTGCAGAGGGGCAACGGGCGGCAACCGTGACCGAAACGATGGCCAGGGCTGCTACGCCAAACGTCGCGCCGACGCAGCCCATGCTCTTGTGGAATGGATTGAGCAGCTACCACAAATTCCCGACCTTGCCGGCACACTGATTACGGGCGATCTCAACAGCTATTTCCGGGAAGCGCCTCTGAAAGTTCTGGAACGGGCAGGGTTCACCAGCATGATGCATCACTTTCACCCTTGCACAGCGCAGCAGTGCGACCATTACACATACCGATATAAGGGTGAGAAAGGCTCGTTGGATTACGCTCTCGCCTCAGCGTCACTCACAGACAGGGTTATCGATACCCAAACTTGGCTCATCAACACCGACGAGCCACCGGCACTGGACTACAAAACCAACCTCTCAGGCACAACTGCGGCGCCTTGGCGCTCCTCCGATCATAATCCTGTGATTACCGATATCCGGCTCTGACCGAACCCTCAGTTCTCCAAGAAATCCACCGAAATACCCTCCAATTGGCCTCTCATGCCCATTGACGCGTCATTGAAGTCATGGGGGCGACGTGTTCCAAAGGTCATAATCAACAGCAGCACTTAATACATCAGATAAAAAAAACAGCTTCTAACAAGGATTCCCATGCGCGTCTCTGCCTCCATCTCACAGGATCTGGGTATGCCGGCCATCTACCTGCATATACTGGCCGAACTATTGCGTTCCATTGGTTTAGACGAGCGCGATCTACTGCTTCGGGTTGGGCTAGACCCAGTTCAGTTGAAATCCGCAGATATCAGGGTAAGCCAGGCACAGGCCAGTGAGTTTATTACCCGCGCCATTGTAGAAAGCGGCGAACCTGGCCTTGGTATCATGCTGGCCAGCGAACTGAAACTGCCGCTGCACGGGGCTCTGGGCGTTGCTGTCATGAGTAGCCGCACCTTGCAAGATGCATTGGGTTTGATGACCCGGTACCTCACCTTACGGGCGCCCCACCTGAGCGTGAGCCGTCGTGAATACGGTGACAACATGCATTACACCATTCTCTGCGACGGCGACCCTGGGCCATTGCTGGGATTTGTGATGGACTCCATGCTGTTCGGCTGCGCATTTATGGGCGAGCAACTTACCGGTAGCGCGATCAAGGGGGCGAGAATTCTCAGAAAGGGATCAGAGCCTTCGTACTTTCGGCGCTTCCGTCAGCGCATTCTGCTTCCGGTTGAATACGGTGCCACAGACGACGCACTGGTTATTCCAAGTGCCATGCTGTCGGCGCCCATTCGTTTCAGCGACGACCAGCTGGCGGAATCCTCCCGCGCTCAGTGCGAGGATGCGCTAAAGCAACTAACAGGAGATGCGGGCTTTGATTGCCGGGTGCGCCGGGTCATAGAAACCAGCTATCCCTTCCCGCCAAAATTGGCTCGGGTAGCAGCCACTCTGTATGTATCTGAGCGAACCCTGAAACGGCGGCTGCAGGAAGAAAATGCCAGTTTCCAGAACCTTGTGGATCAGGTGCGGCTGGAGCGTGCCCGGGAGTTTCTGACCGGCACTGGCATGAATCTGAATCAGATTGCAGATGTTTTAGGCTATGCAGATGCTGCAAATTTTACCCGCGCGTTCAAGCGTTGGACCGGCCTCAGCCCAAGCCATTACAGAATCTCTGAACAGCGTTCAGCTGGCGTGTTCCCGCGCGCCCCGGCCCCTGCGTAATTCAGTCGATACCGATGATTTTGTGCATCTGTATGGTTAGGCGCCAGCGAGGATGAGCCAGGCAGTAATCCGTTGCCTTACGAGTATTGCTCTGCTTCACCGGGTCTGTGTCGCTATCTGGTACTGATGGGGACGCCATGGGCGACAGGAACCAGTGCTTGGCCGTAATGTGGCTGAACCTTTCTGGCAAGGCCTTCGGCTGTGGATACACCAGCTTCAGCTCATCGCAGGCTTCAATCACCACAGGGGCATCTGCCTTCGGGCTCACGCAGAGCCAGTCAATACCAGCCGGCGCGGGTAGGGTGCCGTTGGTTTCAACTCCCACCTCAAAACCCAATTGATGGAGGGCACCAATCAGCGTTTCGTCCAACTGCAATAACGGCTCGCCACCGGTGCAAACCACATAGGGCGCGCCAGGAGCATCCGGCCACAGGCTGCGAATGTGAGCTGCCAGAGCCTCGGCAGTTTCAAAAGCGCCACCATTCTGGCCATCGGTACCCACAAAATCCGTATCACAAAAATTACAGACCGCTGTTGCACGGTCTTTTTCTCGGCCTGTCCACAGATTGCACTTGCTAAACCGGCAGAACACTGCGGCGCGGCCGGCCTGGGCACCTTCACCTTGCAACGTGTAAAAAGCTTCTTTTACTTTGTACATCAACGCCCCGCCTCGTAGGCCAGCGGGTCTGCAAGACCATTTTCAGCAAAGGCTTCAAGCCGTTCCACACACGAGCCGCAAAGCCCGCAAGCTTTTTCCCGACCGTTGTAACAGGTCCAGGTATTGCCGTAGTCGAGCCCAAGCTTTAGGCCTTCAGCCAGAATGTCGCCTTTGCTCATGCGCATGAACGGAGCTTCAACACCCACAGGCTCATAGTTGGCCACCCGGCACACGGCATCCATTTTTTCTACAAACTCTGGCCGACAGTCAGGGTAAATAGCGTGATCGCCACCGTGAGCGCCGTACCACACCGCATTGGCATTCACGGTTACAGCATAGCCAGTGGCCAAAGAGAGCAGGATCATATTGCGGTTGGGTACCACCGTGGCCTTCATACTTTCTTCTTCATACCCCCCTTCAGGGATGTCGTCACCGGAGGTCAGCGCTGAGCCAGACATAACCTCGCTCATGGCGCGAATATCAATAACCTTGTGAGGGATATCCAGGGCTGCACAAACGGAGCTTGCAACATCCAGCTCACGGACATGGCGCTGGCCATAATTGAAGGACAACGCATGCACATGTAACCCGCGGGCGCGAGCACGATGAAGCAGAGTAAAGGAGTCCATACCTCCGGAATAAATTACAACCACGGTGTCAGTCATGGGGGCTCCTGGCATTGGGATAAATGGCTCTGTAGGGATCGGGAATAGAATAGGCGTATTGTAACAGGGCAAAGGCAGGTTGGGTTCACGCCCGCGAACACGGGCGTGAAATTCTGGAATGCTTGGACGTTTAACAGGTTTTGGCTGTACTGAATATTCCGAGCCTGGGAATATGTTAGTGCTTCAGGCCACGGATCTTGAGAACGATCATCTCCAGACCATCTCTCAGGGTGTATAGCGTCCAGTATGTAACCAGCGCCATCAACCCGGCACCAATAACGGTGAAGACAAGGTCATCACCTACAACCTGCCCCTTCGCCAGCACCATGTACATGGCCAGCACGGCGATCAAAACGATTTCTACAACAAAGTGGGAGCGGAGCTTATTGCGGGCAGATCCGGTTTCTACGGACATTTTCTTAGGTTTCAACCTCTGGGTATCTATTTGCATGGGTGATTACTTAGTGTACAAATTATCACCCAAACGGCCCGGAGTATCTGTACGAGTTAGTGGCTACGGACTTTCCACTACCGAAAAAAAACGCAGCCATATAGGCTGCGTATAAAGGAGAGATCCATGGGATACCTAGGCAGGTATCCAAAATCGCACAACGTAAAAAACACGTGACAACTGAATTATGAGGGTGCTTCCTACATACGTCTGTACGGGTTTGCCGAAGCACCCCATAGGTGACGCCAGCCCCCGTCAGTGGTGCCGGCTCCGGCCCGGGTTCATTATTGCGTCACCACCATGCACAACCGCATAGTTGCTCACCACGTCGTGGATTTTTTCTTGGGAATAGGGCTTAACCACATAGCCGTTGGCTCCGGCGCTGATTGCCCGCTGAATGCTGTCAATGGAGTCATCGGCAGTCACCAACACAATGTGCTGATCGTCTCGGGCCTCTTTGAAGGCTTTCATTAGCTCGTGGCCATCGCCATCCGGCAAACCCAGGTCCAATAATATAATTTGAAACTTGCCCTCATTAAATGCTTTGCGAGCCATAGCGGCAGTCTCACACTGAGTGACACCCGTAGCTCCAGCCTTGTAGAGCATATCAACCAGCCGTTCACGCATCACCGGCTCATCTTCCACAACCAGTACCATCAATTTATCCATTCGTATCTCCTTTGTTGCCGGGCGTATGGCTACATGGCTACCCAAGTTCCTTGCAGGTCTGCAATTTACCGGGAATCTGTGCCGGTTTGACGGGGAAGATCCAGCGGCGCGTGTCCTGCATCGGCGGGGCGAGCAATATCCGCTGACGGCCGTTCCGCGCCTGTGGGATAAGATGCCTGGCCGTCATCGTGGGTCAATATATTGCTGATAGTGACCGCCGTTGAGTAGAGCGAGATCGCAATAATCAGCAATATAGGCTGCACAAATGCCACAAACCCTGGCACCTCAGCACCGCCAACAATACTCAGCATTAAAATAATGGCCGGCCCCAGAACTGCAAACAGCGTCAGAGCTATAAAGAATACAATACGCTCTTTATAGCGGCCAAGATCCCGATTTGTGACAAGCCCCAGCACAAATTTGCCAATAGCCAACCCGGCAAGAATGGTGGCCGCTATACTCAAATCTGGCTGCATCAACGTCTCGTAGAGACGGCCATCCCAAAGGCGCTGCATGCTTATCACAAGAAACGGGAAAAGCACGAACAGGATATCGGCATAGGTGCCGTACATCGTGCTCATTGATTGCTGTTCACGTTGTAATTGGTGCTCACTCATTTGCCCAATCCTGTTTGGTTCTGTGGTTGTTCTCGTTCTATCATCTCATCCAATATCGCGAGTTCACTGCGCACCTGGCTCCATTGCGGGTCTGCTACTTTCAAGAGTGCCTCCACAATGCCCGCCTGATGGGTCATCGCTGGGTACCCAACGGCGCCCGCCGTGCCTTTAATCTGGTGAGTTTCAGATTCAAGTACGTCACAATCACGGCTTGCAAGTGCCTGGTTCATTCGCTGCCGGCGCTCACCCAACCCGGACAGGAATTGGGTTACCAGGCGACTAGTATCCTCATCTTCATCCGCACTGCCCACGCCGGACGGCACGGAGTCCAGAAAGCGACCTAAAAGCGATTGCAGGCGGAGCTCATCTATCGGTTTATCCAGCACCCCATCACAGCCCGCATCACGCAAGGCGTCGGTTTCGCGCTGAACGCCCGCGGTAAACGCAATAATCGGGCGCCGAAAGCCTGCCTGCCGAAGTAATTGAGTGGCCGCAACGCCGTCCATTTCTGGCATGTGCCTATCCATAAGCACCATTTGTACAGAGCCTGAAAGCGCTTTACGCACAGCTTCGTCGCCCGACGCAACGGATATCACGTCAAGGCCCAAACGGTTCAACATCCGCTCTACAAGCTGGCGGTTATCTTCATTATCTTCAGCCACCAGCACCCTGCCATAGTATTGCTGGCTTGGTTCCGCGGCATTGCCGGCATAAACCTTCAGATAACGGGCCAAAACCTCATAGAACCGCTGTTTGTCGATGGGTTTGGCCAAATGCTCGTTGCAGCCGGCTAGT
>NZ_JBQDKB010000033.1:0-36672 GCF_052094685.1 Marinobacter sp. | reverse complement strand
TGCCCCGATTATCTCATGTCGATACTGCTTGGTTAAGTCCGACAGGCTGCTAGGCGGCGTTCTTGTCTCCACAATATGGGGGCTTGGGATTATCAGTTTCCTGGGTTACAACCTTGACCCTCTCGGCCTGGTAATCCCCTTTTTGATTGCTGCGCGAGCCATGAGCCACGGGGTTCAGCTGGTTGAGCGCTATTATGCCGAAACCCAGGAACTGGGTAACGGCCCGAAAGCTGCCAAGGCAACCTTTGACAGCCTGTTCCGTCCAGGATCACTAGGGGTGGTGTCTGACGCCATCGGTCTATCCCTTATCGCCATTGGCTCCATCCCTCTCAACACCCACCTTGGCATCTATGCCTCCTTGTGGGCCATCACCGTGGTATTTACCGTTCTGATAGGTGTACCACTGCTGCTCTCCATCCTGCCAACACCCAAGAACCCGAAAATCCGGGAAACGGTGTTGCGCCATATTGGTAGCACCAGTTCGCGCATGGTCACCAAACCGGGTTCTGCCCGAGTCATCCTGGCCGTAGGCGCCATTGCGATGCTCGGCGGACTCTTGGCCGCATCCAATGTCCAGATTGGCGACTCCGAGCCCGGTTCTCCAATTCTCTATCCCGATCATGACTACAACGTCTCGTCCCGGATCGTGAACGAGCGTTTCCCTGGATCAGAAGAACTTTATATCGTTGCTGAAACCGATGAAAAAGGAGGGCTGAAACGCCCGGAGGTACTGACAGCGTTGGCCGACTTTCAGGCCCATATGCTGACTGACCCGGAGGTAGGTGGCGCCAAGGGACTGCCAGACCTGATCAAGCAGGTTAACCGCCTGATGCACAACGACGACCCCCGCTGGTACCAGATTCCCCACGATGCCGGCTACGTGGGCGGCCTGATGTTCACCTACATGGCTTCCAGCCCGGTTCCCGGTGCCCTGGACGAGTTCAACGATACCGACGACCGTGTTGCCAACCTGGTGTTCTATTACAAGGACCGCCAGGGCGAAACCATTCGCCGCGCCATTCACATGGCAAAGGAATGGATTGCAGAAAATGGCGATAGCGTAGAAGGACTGACCATTCGGCTGGCCGGGGGCACCCTGGGCGTAGCGGCCGCAATGAACGAATCAGCATTCGAGACCAATGTAATCGTTCTGCCGCTTGTATTCCTGCTGATCTTCGCTTTCGTCATGCTGTTCTACACCTCATGGCACGCCGGCCTCATGATGTTGATGGCTATGCTGTTTGCCACCACCATGACCTACGCTTATATGGGCCTGAACAGCCTGAGTATCGACATCAACACGGTGCCGGTAATCGCCGTGGGCATAGGTGTCGGTATTGATTACTCCATCTACATGATGGATCGCATCCGGGAAGAAATGGCCAAGTTTCAGAACCTCCGGGAAGCTGTGCAGCGTTCTATTTCTACAACCGGCATGGCCATCAGCTTTACCGCACTGACGCTGATGGCAGGAATCATCATGTGGGTGATCTTCTCTAACCTGCGTTTCCAGTCCGATGCCGCGTTATTGCTGTGCGTGATGATCATCATCAACGGTCTTGCAGCCATGCTTCTGGTGCCCTCATGGGTGCTGGTCTTCAAGCCACGCTTTATCACCGACGTCTATGCCGACGAAGACGGCATTCTGCATTCCGAACACAGAAAACCGAAATCAACTCCGACTACTGCTCCCGCCAGGAAGCAGGAAGACGGATTTGTGCCAGGAGAACCGTACCGGGCGTGACTCCGGTACGAAACTCCAAAAAACCTGTAACGAGGATAAGCCATGCAAATAAAAACAAAAGGCCTGAGGTTATGGTGCTACACCCTTGCGGGTGGTGCCTGCCTGGCGCTGACTCCATTGACCACAACCGTAGCGGCAGAAGATACCCGCGTTAACGGTTACGTTGAAAACGCCACCTACGGCCGAGAAGGCGTGGGGCTTTCGAAATTCCGCAATACCTTGCAACTAGAGCTGGAGAAAAAAGCCGGTGATGTGGGAATTTTTAGCAATGTGGGCTTCAACGCCACACTCCGGGGAAGTTATGACGGAGTTTATGATCTGAATGATGATGAGTATGGACGAAACGCAGGGGGTCCGGTTCAGTTACAAGATCTACCTCAAGGCACTGTTCCGCATGGAAGTGGTGTTGGCAGTCCTGCAAGTGCTATTCCTTTGCCCCCTGGTAACACTTTTGGCTTTGATGTTAGCCAGAACCCCAATGATGGCATGGTGGTTCTGGGGGAGCATTTGCATTCACAGAACAACGGTGTCGCCTTCGGCGTTCCGGTGCGCCCTTGTGACAAAGACGACCGCGGCTGTATCAACGGGTATCTGGACAAAGACTCCAACGACCTGAGATTCCAGGAGTTCAACGATCGCGCCGACTTCATCCGGGAACTCTATGCCGACTTCGATATTAACTTCGATAACGGCAACATCCTGAGTACACGACTGGGTAAACAGCAGGTTATCTGGGGCAGAACGGACCTGTTCCGGGTGCTCGATGTGATCAACCCGGTCGACTTCTCCCGCAACAACATCTACGACGAAATGGAAGATATCCGGATTCCGATGTGGATGGTTCGTACCGACTACCGCATGGGACCCACCGAAGTCTTCGACGGCCTGGCGTTTGATGATCTGAACTTCCAGGTGGTCTGGAACTTCGACAAGTTCCGGCCCCATGACATTGGCCAGTGTGGCCAGCCAAATGTGATGCTGGATGCCGGCTGCTTTTTCCGGGGCATGAATAACCTCTGGGAAAATGGCAGCACTGTAGCAAACTTCGCAGGCGCCACTCCTGACGGGGGGCTGGCAACAGACTTCGGCCCTGGCCAGATCGGTATCCGCAAGGCGCACATGCCCAGCTGGAGCCTGTCCAACACCCAGCTTGGTCTGAAGATGGAAGGGGTTTACGGCGATCTTGGCTTCTCGTTGAATGCGCTGACCTACCGTTCACAGCTGCCCTCGCTCCGTGGAGGCATACCCGCCCAGAACGGGTTCACAGGTGAAACCGGCGTTTGGCCGAGCCTGATTGCGTTCGACATTCACTTCCCACGGGTCAACCTGGTGGGCGGTTCCCTCGATTACTACTCACAAGGCATCGATACCGTATTCCGGGTCGAAACCGCCTATACCTCCGGTGAGGAGTTCGCCAACACCCTCCGTGAACGGCTCTACTCCGAATCCGATGTTCTGCGTTACGTGATCGGTGCAGACAAGAACATCTTCATCCCCGCCCTGAACGAGAGCCAGGCGTTCCTGTTCTCCGGCCAGATCTTCGGCCAGCACATTCTGGACCACGAACGTGAGCAGCGCACCTACGGCGAGGCCGGTATTCCCGACTGGGAACATAACTGGACCGCGACACTTCTGATCAAGGGCTTCTACATGAATGGCCGGCTCAGCCCCCAGCTCATCACCGCTCACGATTTCCGTGCCCAGGCCACCGCCCTTGCACCGTCTGTTGAATGGCTGGTGACCGATCGCTTCAAGCTTACCGCCGGCGGCAACTTCAAGGTCGGCACTGGCGCCCGCAAGTTTGACGACTGCCGCTCCTGTAACCCCTGGGATCCGTTCACACAAACCCCGGGCGTTGTCGGACAGCAGCCAGGTGAATCCGCAGGTGTCTCCGGCTATGAACCCCTCAGTCGCTTCCAGTCGGGCCCCATCGGCATGGCCCAGAAAGAAGACGAAATTCAGCTGACCGCCCGTTACAGCTTCTGATAACAAGAGGACAGAACCATGAAAACCATGAACAAACCAACGCTGCTTTCCCGGTGCCTGGCTGCAGGCCTGGCCACCGGAATGCTGGCCTCGATGGCCCACGCCAGCGATGACGTTATCGAGAATTCCTTCTTCCCGTATAACGACTCGGTTCCCTCGAAGGAGGGCCTGAGCACCGGCACGGTAATCGACCAGTCCAACGTCGCCCAGTTCAAAGACGTGATTGACCCGGCCTTCTACACATTTATCGAGAATGGCTGGACCTCCATCACCGTAGGTGACACCACCTCCTTTGGCCTGAACGAAGGCTACATCGAGGCCACCCGCGCCGCCCTTGGCCAGGTTTCCCTGGGCGACCAGGTGGGTGAGATCAACGGCTGGCAGGCTGGCCGCCCGTTCCCGGAAGAGCCGGACGCCAACGACCCACGGGCCGGTGAAAAGCTCGCATGGAACTATAAATATGGCTACAACTGGGGTGATAGTGCTGCCATTTATCCGTTCTACTGGAAGTATCGGGATATGGATTCCGGCAAGGTGGAACGTACCATCAAGTTCAATTTCCATTTCCTGAACTTCAAGGGCCGAGTGAACCAGGAACCAGTACCAGAGATTACGCCAAACCCGTCTGACCTGTTCCGCGCTACCTACGTGCAAGCTTTGGATCCGGCTGATGTTCGCAACACCCAGCTGTTGATCCACCGCGCTTCCGACGACCTCAAGCGGGACAATTCGTGGCTGTATCTGGGCTTCCAGCGTCGTGTACGCCGTCTGGCTACCGGTCAGGTTACCGATGCGTTCCTGGGTTCCGATCTGATGATCGAGGACTTTGAAGGTTATAACGGTCGCATTTCAGACATGAACTGGACCTATAAAGGGACCCGTCAAATGCTGATGCCCTTCTATAACCACAATGACATGAAGCTCGATACAGAGACTCACCAGGATGACGATGGCTACCAGGTTGTTGCCTTTGGTGGCCAGGGTGGCTGTTTCCCGGAAATCACCTGGCAGCTGCGTAAGGTTTACGAAGTAGAGGCTGTTCCTGTTGATGAAAGTCACCCATTGCAAAAAAGGGTGCACTACATGGACGCCCAGACCTTCACTATCCCGCGCACGGTGTCTTATGACCGCAAGGGCAGCATGTGGAAAACCTTCACCATTGGTCAGGCGCATCCGGACCATCACCTGCCCAAGAACAAGGGCAGCGGCGTGTCTATCGATGACAGCTTTAGCATGATCGATGTTCAGGCCAGCCACTGCACCACCGGCCAGTTCAAGGGCCAGGTTGACCCGGAGATGTCACCGCCACAAATGTTCAACGTGCAACACATGCGCGCAACAGGCAGCTGATCGGCAAGTCGTAGTTGCTCTCCTTTGGGCCCGCTGTGCGGGCCCCTTTTTCATTTCGGAGGATGAAAAAAGATGTCCCGATATGAACCATTACCAGGGAACGCGCAGGACCAGGATCAACTTCTGGTACTGACCGATGACAAAGGCAGAATTACCTACGCAAGCAGTGCTTTTTGCCGGCTGTGCGGCTTTGACGAAGACACGCTGAAAGCCGAAGGGTTCAGCCAGCTTCGACACCCGAACATGCCCAAAGGCCCACTGAATGATCTGTGGGAAACCCTGGGGCGGAATGACTCTTGGATGGGTATGATCCGGAACCGCAACGCCCGCGGCAACGATCTCTGGCTCGATGCCTTTGTCACTCCAATCTCGGACGAGCACGGTCGGGTCGTCGAATACCAGGCCATTTATCAGGTACCGGACGGTGCCACGGTTCAGCGCACCCAGCAGGTTTACCAGGCCCGGGCCAGGGGCAAACAACCACTGGCCCTGAAGCTTCCCGGGCTGGCGCCGGCCACTCAGCAATGGCTTCTGGCAACGCTGTTGTTCAGCCCCCTGTTGATAGCCGGGCTGATGGCCCAACCCGCACTGTTCGCCGTTCTGTTTACCCTCAGCAGCGCCCTGTGTGGCCTGGCGCTTTTCCTGCTGAACCGCCCCTTACAAGCGCTGTCCCGGTACTGTCAGGGCATTGTAGACCACCCCATCAAACAACTGGTGTACACCGGCCAAGCCGGCACCGTCGGCAAGATCCAACTGGCCATGCGACTGGTGGAAACCCGGCTGAACGTGATGATCGCCAGGGTACGGGACAGCGGCAGCCAGATCGAAGGCTATGTCGGCCAGGCCAATACACTGTTGCAGGCCAGCACCCGAGCGTCTGAACAGCAGCTCTCCGGGTTGAGTACCGTCGCGGCCTCGGTGGAAGAGTTCAGTGCCACCATTCGGGAGGTGTCCGAAAGCACCCATCAGGCCGCCCATCTGAGCACCCGCAACCGGGAATCCGGTGACGACAGTGCCCGCTCCGCCGCAGCCGCACAGGAAAGTATTCGCACCCTGGCCCGGGAACTGGAAGAGGCCGGCGATATTGTCCAGGAGCTGGACCAGAACAGTCAGGCCATCGGGCGTATACTGGATGTGATCAATGCCATCGCCGAACAAACTAACCTTCTGGCGCTTAATGCGGCGATTGAAGCCGCCAGGGCAGGTGAAAACGGGCGAGGGTTTGCGGTGGTTGCCGATGAGGTTCGATCCCTGGCCAAACGAACCCAGCAATCCACCGATGAAGTTCGCGAGATGATCAGCGCCCTGCAGGAAGGGTCTGCCCGGGTGGTTGAATCCATGGAAAAAGGCAAGCGCCAGTCAGCGGCCAGTGTTGAACAAGTATCCGCCAGCGCCGAAGCGCTTCAGGCCATTGTCGCCGGCATTAACGAAAGCGATGGCCTGAACCAGCAGATTGCTGCGGCCACCGAGCAGCAGAGCCAGACCGTCAGCCAGCTGAGCCAGGAGATCCACACCATTCACCAGCTGGCCAGCCAGACCTGTCACCAACTGGCAGATACGGTAAACGCCGGTGAATCCGTTGGCCACCATGTGTTCCGCCAGAAGTTTCTGATCAAACACCTGATGCCCACCGGCGCCAGCAATGCCCGGCAAGTCCAGCTCAAGGAGAAGGTATCGTGACAACGCACACCAATCAGGACACCCACACTCCCCTCACGGTGGTGGTTTCCCGCCGGGTAAAAAAAGGTGAGGAATCGGCCTTCGAGCAACTCAGCAGCCAGATGACCGAAAGGGCCGCCAGCTTCCCGGGTTATCTGGGTGCCACCATGTTCCGGCCCTCCTCGCCGGATGACCCGGAATACCGGATTGTCTTCAAGTTCCGGGACCGGGACACCCTGACCGCCTGGGAAGACTCCCCCGAAAGAGCCGAGCTGCTTGAGCAGATTGAAGCGCTGCTGGCAAAACCCAGTGAGCGGGAAGTCACCTCTGGCATCGTCACCTGGTTTACCCTGCCCGGTCAGAATCCGGTCAAACCGCCACCCAAGTGGAAAATGACCTTCGTCAGCTGGCTGGCCCTGTATCCCGCCGTCACCCTGGTGTTCCTGCTCTTTGGCGACCTGCTGGCACAGATCCCGCTGCTGCTGCGCACCATGGCGGTCACCATCGTGGTCATGCTGCTGATGAGCTACGTGCTGATGCCACGGATGACCCGCTGGTTTGCCTTCTGGCTGTTTCCGAAAAAGAACCACGATGTTCGTTAACGGCGAGAAGGATCTTACCCGGCAATGACCAACCTGCCTGTTAGCCGGTCTCAGTGGCTCGCGCTCGCCCTGATTCCATTATTGTCTGCAGCGTTGCTGTTCAGCCCGGTGGTGGACTGGTTTGAAGGCCCGCAACTGCTATCGGCCTTGCTGGTGATGGCCGGGCTTGTGCTGTTCGCCACCGGCGCCGTGCCGGAGTTTGTCACCGCCCTGCTGGTGCTGACCCTGGCCATGCTGTTGTCGCTGGCCCCGGCCGAGGTGGTGTTTTCCGGGCTCACCTCAACCGCCTGCTGGCTGATTGTGTCCGGCCTGGTGATTGGCATTGCCATCTCGGAAACCGGCCTGGCCCAGCGGGTGTCAGACCTGTTTACCCGCCATCTGGATACCAGCTATGCCCGGTTGATCACCGGCATCGTGGTGATTGGCATTCTGCTGGGCTTTGTCATGCCGTCCTCGGTGGGGCGTATTGTTCTGTTTATCCCCATCGCGCTGGCTATTGCCCACAGCTGTGGCTTTGAGCCTGGCAGTAACGGCCAGAAAGCCGTCGGGCTGGCGGCTGCTTTCGGCAGCCATCTGCCCACCTTTGCCATTCTGCCCGCCAATGTTCCGAACATGATCATGATCGGCTCTGCCGAGAAGATTCATGGCTGGAGCCCGATGTTCGGGGAATACCTGTTGCTGCACTTTCCGGTGCTGGGCATCCTCAAGGCCATCCTGCTGGTGGTTGTGCTGGTGCGGCTGTACCCGGACAACCCGAAACCGGTTCCGCAAGCGGGCCCAGGCCGGCCTTTCAATTTCACGGAATCGCGGCTGATGATGATTCTTCTGGTGACCCTCGGATTCTGGCTGACCGACACCTGGCACCAGATCTCGGCTGCGTGGATTGGCCTGGCCGCAGCCACCCTGCTGCTGATGCCCGGTATTGGCATGATCTCCACCCAGAGCTTCAACCAGAAAGTGAATATCAGCTCGATTCTGGTGGTGGCCGGCCTGCTGGGCATTGCCGGGCTGATCAACCATCAGAACATCAGCGGCATTCTGGGCGGCCATGTACTGGCCTGGCTGCCGTTGGAGCCGGGGCGGGATTTCGCCAACTTCCTTACGTTGTCACTGGCGGCGACCGCGACCGGGATGGTCACCACCCTGGCCGGCATTCCGGCAACGCTCACCCCCCTGGCTGGCGCCATGAGCGAGATGACCGGTTTCAGCCTGGAAGCGGTACTGATGACCCAGGTTCTGGGCTTCTCCACCATCATCTTCACCTACCAGTCCGTGCCGTTGATGATGGCCATGCCCCTGGCCGGAATTCCCATGCGCCATGCCGCCCGGTTGTGCCTGATACTGGCCGCCCTCACCATCGTGATTCTGTTTCCGCTGGATTACCTGTGGTGGAGGTGGCTGGGGTGGATCTGAGGCGACAGCGCGCCCCAGCCCCGGTTTTGGTTGTCCCTACAGGTGGTTCATCAGTGCCCGCAATTGTGCGTTATCGGGGTATTGTTGCAACAAGGATTGGGTCACTTGCCGGGCTTTGTCCTTCTGGTCCAGCTGGAACAGCGCAACCGCGTACCGGTAGCCAAACAGCCACTGGCCGGGCACCAGTTGATGGGCCCGTTCCAGATCCGCCAGCGCCGCCGGGTAGTTTTGCAGGCGAATACGGATCAGCCCCCGCAGGTGAATCAGTTGGGGTTCATCAGGGCTGTGTTCCAGGGTTTGATCAATGGCCCGGACCGCTTCCAGGTTGCGGTCGCCGGCACGGAGAATATCGGTCAGCAGGATGGTGGCGGGCACGTAGCCTGGGTCTTTGCCCAGAGCACGGTTGAGCTGTTGCTCTGCCTTGTAGACATAATCCCCTGCCATCAGGTATCGGGCTTTGAGCACGCTGCCTGCGGGCAGGTCTGATTGCATATCAACGTAGTGCTCGTATTCCCTCTGAACTTCGCCCCAGCGCTCAGGGTCCGGCAGGGTGCCGGACCACACCATGGATTCAAAGGCCGCCAGCCTGACCGCCAAAGAATCATCAGCCAACCCCTGCTCGGCAAGATTCCGGACCCGGCCCGTCTCGCCGTGCCTGAGCACACGATAGGCGCTTTCGCGGATCACCGCATGATCGCTCTGGGCCAGGCGCGCCACCACCGACATGTGCCGGGCCACGAGGGCGTCCCCGTGCTGTTCCAGCAGCGTTGCCCGGCGAATGGCAGGCTCGCCCTCATCGGCCAGATAGGCCAGAACCTCTGACAGGTTACGTTGCTGAACGTGATGCCAGGTGTCCGGCTGGTAAAGATCCGGATACCAGCTCCCGACGGTGTCCATCGACCAGGCGCGATCCTGGTCTGTGTGGCACGCCAGGCAAACATCCGGGCTGCCGGATGCCTTCGACACATCAGGTCGGGGTACCATGAAGCTGTGCTCCCGCCGGTCATCGATTCCCATAAACGTGGCTTCGGGCATGTGGCAGCTTACGCACTGCGCACCCTCGCTGGTGCGGGGGTGATGGTGGTGATCCGGGGTATCGTAGTCACCGGCGTTGTGGCACTGGGCACAGACACCGTTGCCTTCAATCTTGAGTTTGCCGGTGTGGGGATTGTGGCAGTCCGAGCAGACCACACCGGCCTGGAACATCTTGCTTTGCTCAAAGGAGCCCAGCACAAACACTTCTTCCCGTACCCGGCCGTCAGAATAGTACAACGGCTGGTCGAGCCGGCTCAGGCTGAACTGATCGTGTACCTGGCTACCGCCAGAATCCGTCAAGCTGGTGCGCAGGGAATGGCACTGTCCGCAGGTGGCCACCTGTTTGGAACCAGGCTTGGCTCCCTGCAGGCGAGGTGGCTGTTTTCCTTCACTCACCAGCCAGGCCCCCACCGCCGCCAGTTGCACACCGGCGGCCAGGGAGTCTCCGCTTTGCTGCGCAGAGGCATGGTCCAGAGCCGCATCATGGCAAGCGGTGCAACTCACGGCCACGTGCTGCCACTCGGTGTGGTAGCGGTCTTCCACCGGGTCGTAATGACGCTCCAGCCCGGCGGAATGGCAATCGGCGCATTGGTTGTTCCAGTTCTGGTAAATGCCGGTCCAGTGCATGGCATCACCGGGCCGGTTCTGCCCCGGTTCATCCAACCGGAACCAGCGCTGACCGCCGTCGGACTTGCTGCGGGTATCCCAGGCAATGTTGAAAGCCTGAAGGCGGCCATCGCCAATATCAATCAGGTACTGTTGCAGCGGGTAAACCCCGAAGGTGTAGCGGACGGTCCACTGGCGTTTTTCGTCACCCTCCCGGGTGTGAATAACGAATTGCCCGTCTTTCTCCAGGAATTGAACGGCGAGCTCTGAGTCTTGATAGCGGGCGCCGGAGAAATCACCGGCCACCGCCTCCGGGCTGGCTTCAGCCATGGCAACCGCATGCTGGGAGCGGGACCACTCTGCAACTTCGCTGGCATGACAGTCGACACAATCGGCAGGATTGGCCAGGGCTTTGCCACCGGCCAGCACCAGCAGACAGAGGGCTAATAGCGTCCAGCGTTGCTTCATCATATCGTTCAATTCCATGTTACTTATGCACTCATTTCACCAGATCATAAACCCGAATTCACGGAATACCCTTCTGCCACACCCTACAAGACCTCAACCTGCAAGGGCTGGCCCAACTTTTGGGATATGGCCTGCCACTTGCTTGAATTATGATAAAGATCGTGATGATTCATACGGCTGACCACACAACAACAACGACTCCGCCATGAACGAGAAACTGGTTCCATTCCGATACAACGTGGGTGTGCGCTCTCCCGATTTTGAGGAGGCAAAGGCGTTTATCAATGCCCACATTGAAGACCGGGAGGTTGCCCCGCTGTCTGGCAGTGGCCGGGCCGAAAACCTGCTGACTCTGCAGCCGGTGGGCAGCAGTTCACTGTTTGGCGCCATGTGGTCCGAGAAGGTTCACATTCAGTCAGACACCCAGAAAACCTTTCACGCGGTTCTGGTGCTGTCGGGCAACATCTATTGCAAATCCCTGGATACCAACGTGCCAGCCGACAGCCTGGTGTTGACAGCGCCGGGCAAGCAGGCAGACCTGGTCTGGGAAAAAGGCACCCGGGCCGTGGTGATGAGCCTGGCGCGCCAGAAACTGATCGACACCCTGGGTGTTCCGGACCTCAGCTTTCTCAGGGAAACCAACGCCTTTATCCCCGGCAATCATCAAGACGCCCTGGTGTTGAGAAACTCCATTACCTGCCTGGCGCAACAACACGAAATCTGTCAGGGGCGGATAGACCCGGCGGTTCAGTCCCAGTGGGAAGGCTTGCTGCTGGCACAATTTGCCAACCAGTTGCACCGTGAGGGCCTGGAAAACCCTTCGATACTCCCGGGCCGGATTCGCCTGGCAACGGAATGGATACTGGCGCATATTCGTGACCCTATCTCGGTGTGCGACCTGCTGCGGATCACCGGCGCCAGCCGTCGATCATTGGAATCCGGGTTTCGTACCTACCTCCACACCACGCCGGCAAAGTTTATTCTGTGCCACAAGCTCAAGGGCGTTCGGGAGTTACTCCGAACCAGCCCCGACATCAACATCGGCGATGCGGCGTTTTCCTACGGATTCAACCACCTGAGCCACTTTACCCGCCAATACCACGAAGCCTTTGGCGAGTTGCCTTCGGAAACCCTGCGGCAGTGCCGTGCATCCCGGGTTGTGGTCAATAAAAAGGCCCGGCTCGATTCGGTTTAATGCCGAATCTCACCGGGCAAGACGCTTTCAGAGTCAGAAGGTTAGGTTAAAGCCAATGGCGTAGTTGGTATCGGTCAGGAGCGCCCCTTGCGGGCTGACAACCGGTTTATCGAACTGCCCGGTCTCGGCCCATACCTTCACCTGAGGGGTAATTCTCTGCTCAAGTTTCAGGGTGTAGACCGAGTTGTCCGCCGCCGAGTAATCGTGATCCTTCTCCTTGTAGCCCAACGCTATGCCAGCACCGCCTTCGGTGATGTACTGGGCAGAGACACCGTAGGAATCAAAATCGGCCTTGCCTTGTGGGTCCAGTGGGTAAGGGGAATTGCGGTTGTTTTCCCAGACCGCACCCAGGGCCAGGCCGCCCAGCTGGTAACTCACGCCAGCGGCAGAGATCAGGTAATCCTCCGTGGCAAACGGCGGCAGTTGCTCCTGCACCAATTGAGTGGTGCCGATGGCGAATCCGAGGTTGTCGCCCTTATGAACCAGTCGCACCGAGCGACCATCGGCATCTTTACCGTTACTATCGTTCAGGGTGATCGCCGCGAATACCAGCTTGGTCTTCATAAACCAGGGGGTATGGTAGGCAAAGGTACCTGAGGTCCGGTCCGGCTGGGCGAAGATGCCATCGGGCCGTGGGTCCGCCCGGGACACGTTGTATTCGTAATGGTTGATTGGCCCGTAGATATCCGTCCACTGGCCACTGGTTCCCCGGGGCGCCGCCACGAACAGACCATAACGGGTCGGCAGCCAGAATTTGGCCTCTTTCACATGCACATCGGCTTCACCGTCCCGGCCGGTGGCGGGGTCATCGGCACTGTTGGCAGCACGGGCAAGGTCGACTTCCACGGCGTAGTGAAGGTTCAGACCCTGATCGATGGCCGCTTTGCCTTGCAACCCGAGTTCAAGTTCAAACGCTTCTGCTTCCGCGTCTTTTCCTTCGATCTTCAGGGCACCGGCATTCAGGTTCCCGTAGAAGTTCGGTTTATCCAGCTCGACCGCGGGGGCCGGGGTGGCGGCTGCTGCGCATATCGCAGCGGCCAGCAGTGTCTGTTTCAGTTTCATGGCGTCTCTCCTGTTATCGAACATGGGATTGGTTTACTCAACACACTTGCCGTACAGGCAGGTGGTGAAGCTGTATCCAACTTTCCGCATGTCGGCAGGGTCTGCCGCGATCACGCCATTGCGCTTGACGTACTTGTCCCACTCAGCCAGCAGCTGCTTCAGCTTTTCAGGTTCCTTGCTGGCCAGGTCCGTGGTTTCAGCAGGATCAACCGCCAGATTGAAAAGCTGCCACTCTCCGGGGCCATATGGTGGCTCCATCAACCGAATTTTCCAGTCACCCATGCGCACCGCTGAACGACCATAGAGTTCCCATCCAACCACCCGGTTTTCCGGCGCGTTGCCATTCAGGCCGGGCACCATCGAGATGCCTTGAACCTCGAACACTTCCCGGCCCTTGTAGGGGCTGGCAGGAACCTCAATACCCGCCAGTTCGAGGAACGTCGGCATGATGTCCATCACATGGAAAAACTCGTGGTTGATCTCGCCTTTGGTGTCTTTACCCGGCAGGCTGAGGATAGCCGGCACCAGGAAACCACCCTGGGTTGGGTAGCCTTTCCACATCGGCCATGGCGTGGCACTGACCTGGCCCCACTGGGCGCCATACCAGATGTAGGAGTCACGACGGCCCATGTTCTCGAAGCTGTTGTCGTACTCAGAGGCAATCCATTCCTTGTTGCGGGGCAACACTTCCGGGCTGTTGCCATCTGCGCCGTTATCGGACATGAACATAACCACGGTGTTGTCGAGCTTGCCGGCCTTCTCCAGATGAGCAATAACCCGGCCGATGTTCTCGTCCATGTTGTCGACCATGGCCGCGTAGATTTCCATCTTGCGGGCTTCGACCTTGCGCTGCTCATCGGTCAGCTCATCCCAGGTCGGCAGCTGGTCAAAAGGAACGTTGGCGGCCAGCTCGTGCCCTACCAGTCCCATGTCTTTCATCTTACCCAGGCGCTGCTGGCGAATGGCTTCATAGCCTTCGTCGTAACGACCCTCGTATTTCTTGATGTAGGAATCCGGCGCCTGCAGGGGCCAGTGCGGCGCAGTGAACGACAACACGTGGAAGAACGGTTTGTCGCCGGCTGCGTTAACGTATTCGATGGCTTTGTCGGCGTAGAAATCCGATGAGAAGAAGCCCTTGGGTGCCTCTACCTGCTTGCCGTTCTCCAGATAGATGGCTTTCGGGTCGACCCCGATAATCGCCCGGCCATCATCAAAATGGCTGGCTCCGCCCTGAACCAACACCCAGGATTCGTCAAACCCACGCGCATTGGGGCTCAGCGCTTCAGTCCGGCCAAGATGCCATTTACCGGTGGTGGACGTGTGGTACCCGTTATCCCGCAGCACCTCAGGCAAGGTCACCACCAGATCATTCAAGTGCCCCTCATAGCCTGGCTGTCCTTTCTGTTCCGGCGTCATCAGCTCGGCCATGTTACCGATGCCAGCGCGGTGGTTATCGGTGCCGGAAAACAGCATGGACCGGGTCGGGGAACAGGTGGGGGCGGTGTGGAAGTTGGTCATCCGGATGCCTTCATTGGCCAGGGCATCCAGGCTCGGGGTTTCAATCTCGCCCCCGTAGGCGCCAATGTCTGAGTAGCCCAGATCATCAGCCATAATCAGAAGGAAGTTGGGTTTTTCAGCCTGGTTGGCCGATGCCAGCGTAGACGCCGCCACCAACCCCAGGGCAAGCCCCAACCGACGAAGCAGTGTGTTGTTTTTGTACATGCTATGCCCTCAATCAGTTCGTTGTTGTGCCACCAGTGTGTGGTCAACTTCATTCTGCTGAGGGTTTAGGGGTAGGGGTTATCCCGTATGCGCAAGCGTTGTCATAAATGCGCAACAAATGTGTATTAACGAATCAATTGTGCTCAGGCGGACTCGGCTTGCCCCAGTGCGTCGACCACCTGCCGGGCAATGCTGTCTATATGCTCCATCGCTCTGGTTTGCGCAGCAGCGGCGTCTCCGGCTCTGATGGCAGCGATGATCTCTTCGTGTTCATCTGTCACCTGGCCAAGATGGGCCTCAAAACCACAACTTTGCACAATGAAAAAATCCGACAACTCAAAATTCGCCATTTGCTGGCTAGACACCAGCGGCGAGCGGGCCATGGCGTGCAAACAGTGATGAAAATCCTCGTTGAGCCGACGGTAATCCGCGTCTGCATCGGTATGGGCCGGGTTGATCTGGTGAATTTTTTCATTGATTTCAGCCAGCCGCCGCACTTCCTGCGCCTGTCGCCGCTCCGCTGCCAGGGCAGCCACCAGGCCCTCATTCGTTGAGAACAGTCGGTAGAAGTCGTCCACCTCACTGCTCGATGGCCGGTACACGGTGCAACCCACCTGCGCGGTAATTTCGACAAAACCTCGCTCCTGCAGATTGCTCAGCGCCGACATGATGGGCTGACGGCTCACACCGGTTTCTTCAGACAGCTCCTTCACCACGATTTTCTCGCCAAACCGGTACTGGCGGGTCATCAGTTTCTCGAGGATGTGATCATAGATGGCGGCTTTCTTGGTGGGCTTGTTCATCAAGGTGTCGGGCCTTTAATTGAGCGCTTTCGGATGCCTGCATTCTAGCGTGCCAGCGGGCACAAGCAATCAATGCGGTCGTGGTTATTGATTGCACGCCTGAAAACTAACACGCTAGCATTCTAGAATGCAAAAAGGAGGCATCAGACAACAATGACAACCCCACAACACTACGATACCGACGTGATGATCATCGGCACCGGGCCTACCGGCGGCATTACCGCCCTGGCACTGGCCACCTACGGCGTGCGTGTGCACATGATGTCGATGTTCAACTGGCTGGCGAACAGCCCCCGGGCACACATCACCAACCAGCGTGCCATGGAGGTGTTCCGGGCACTGGGCATTGAAGACGACATCAAGCGTCACGCCACCCCCGGCGATTTTCAACCCAGTTGTTCCATCAGCTTTTGGACTTCCGGAGAGTCGGTTACGTTGTACCGTCCGCACATAGCTGCATCCTTGGCCGTTCTTTCTGAGGCAGTGTAGTCAAAGTTTCAACGCTTAGGCGACCCACGCTGTCGTATCGCTGCATTATCCTGCCTTAAGATCGTCGAAGAGCTCGAATGTATGACCAGCACCACCACTGCGTAGGCAGCTATGACGTACCGGTCGCACTCGGAGAAGTGCTGATTTACCGGATGGTCCACCCGGAGCGATTAACCATATCGCTTGAGTATCAGAATAGAGCGTGGGTGGTTGGCGAGGTTCTCGGGGCGTGTAATTCAAGCCCGTTAGAAGGTTCTTTGGATTGGATTGGATTCGGCGGTGGGTGAATACTGATCGCAGAAGTTAGGGGCCCAGACCAGATCTGCTATGCGCAGCCTGAATGATGCGAAGAATTTCAATGTTCAGCCTGGTCGCAAAGTGAACATTCAGGTCAAAGGCCGAGGCCGATGGGGCTGTGTCAATCTAAAGGCCTATCTGGCGGCGTTGACCATGCCGCCGCCGAGTTACACAGCTCAAGCTAATGTAGACTGTCCCCTGAGTTCACAGATCCAGAGGATTTTCTTTTGAAGACTCAGATACCAGCGCCGATTATTGCTCTCATTGCAAAACACATGTCTCAAGTTAAAACTCACGCCGACCTGGACAGCATGTTCATGTACGCAGACGCTCCCGGGGACCCTCCAGAGGGCAGTAAACCTGTGAAGTGCCAGGACTGGCTTAGGCGCACCAACGTCGAATCCTCGACCCCTCTTGCGGTTCTGGGGAAATTAATCGAAGAGGAGATGGAGACTCCGGATGATCATCACTCGCAGCTATTTGGATCACCGCCAGGGTCTTTGTCTCGGGAGACCTTTCAGAGAAAGACAAAGGAAGTGCTTGAGCGATATGACTTGGTATACCGGATAGGAGGAAAGGTTCAGTCGGCTGTAGGGATGAAGGGTGCAACAAAGAGCCTATCTGATCTGATCAAAGGTCGTGAGTTAATCTCTATCGATATGGAATTCGAGCGAGCGATAGACAATACGAATACTGAGCCTCGCGAGGCATGCTCAGCTGCATGCAATATTCTGGAGTCTCTTTTCAAGATCATGATCGACGAAGAGAAACTGGATAAACCGGCAAAACAGGATCTGAAAAACCTCTGGAAGCCAGTGGCCGAATACTTGAACTTTGACCCGAAGCGCATAGAAGACAACGATTTGCGCAAAATTCTATCAGGGATGCACTCAATCGTTGATGGTGTTGGGGCGCTACGTACACACGCCAGCTCAGCTCATGGAGCAGGGAAGCAGATCTATAAATTGGAGCCCAGGCACGCCCGATTGGCAATTCATAGTGCTCATACCTTGGCAATGTTCGTTCTGGAGTCGTGGGATAAAAGAAAGGACCCTGGATTCTAACTGACTAAGAAAGACCTTTTTGTCCCCAACCCATCAACTCAAAGCCTGGCACCGGAATCCGACCTGGTGCTGTTTGTTGATGCCAATGGGGCTGTTTGGGGGCAAGGGATTTTTGAGAATAATGCGGTATTGCTTAGCCAGTTTGTCGCCGTCCCTCTGCCTGGTCGATGAGGTATTCCAGGGTATCTGTCAGGGTCCGATGTGCTTGATTTTCCTTGATCTGAATCAGCCGAGCGTGGTGCTCTGTGGTCAATTCGATCGTTTCTGAATGTCCGCTTTTGTTTAGCAGCGGACCGATCGAGGCGTCCGGTGGAGGCCGCAGGCCGGCAAGGTCAGGGACTGGCGGGCCTAAGAGAGACAGATAGAAATTGATTTCTCTCGGCCCGGCCAGCCCATCAACACCGCGACTGGAGAGTCATTCAACGTAAGACTCAGCCAGGAATGCTTGGACGAGAACTGACTCCGGCCACTGACCGATACCTCAGCTCACAACGCCTCACCGAGAACTTCCACAGACTAGCATCAAGCTGCTATTGATCCTCCACCGATGAGATAACCAGACCTTCCACTTTAGCCAGAGCCTCGCGACGCTCATCGAAATAGTCATAGCGATCGTAAATGCCCTCAACCCCCTTAAGCTTATGGTTCAAACACCGCTCAGCCACATGTCCGGGCACGCCTGCAGATGCCATCAAACTACGGCAAGTGCGTCGTAGATCATGAACAGTGAACTCAGCGATATCCCCCATCTTATTTTCCGGCTGTTGCTTCCTACCCGGCTCTTTCCCGAACAACTTGGAAATGGCGCGGTTCAGCGTGTCCTTTCCCATGTGGGGATGTTTGCTGCTGCGACGGTTGGGAAAGACGTAATCTGAGCCACAGGCATGAATTTTCAACTCGTCGAGCCACTTAACGGTATTTGGGGGAAGAGGGATAACAATCTCCACTCCTGACTTACTGCGCTCTGCGGGCAAAGTCCAACACTCGTTTTTTAAATCAAACTCTGACCACTTCGCTTCTGTCAGCTCAGTTTTTCGCACCCCCAGAATAAGCAGCATTGCGCAAGCCAAGTAATTTTCCCGGGTAAAGCTGTCACTGTTTTCTCGGAAGACCTTGAAGACATGCTGGATCTCCTCAACGGTCAAAGCCCTTTCCCGGCTTTTCTCGACACCACCTGCATCAGTAACAGTGAAAGCCGACGCCGGATTGTACTTAATCAAGCCTAGCTTGATGGCATGATTAAACAGCTGCTTCAGGTACATCAGAGTGTCGTTTGCTATGGTCGGTCGGTCGCTACCCGCTACTTTCTTGATAATGGCTCGAACGTCCATAGGGGTAACGTCGCCGATAGGTATCCCCCCAATTGAAGGTGACACTTCTCTCAGGAAGATTCTTTTTGGAATTCTTGGGTGCTTGAGGCGCTTTTCCAGGTCCAGGTACCAGTCTTCGAAAAGATCACTGACGGTTCTGAGCGTAACCCGCCCCTCCCGCTTGCGCTCTTCGATCGGATCGATACCACTTCGGATCTCTTTTTGAGCCTCAACAGCACGCTCGCGAGCCTCAGCAAGTGAAAGCTCAACAAACTTTGCCAAGGTCAATTCACGTCGCTTACCGGCCAACGTATACCGCAGCATCCAATAGGGCTCACCACGCTTTGGCAGCATTAGGTACAAGCCATTTCCATCACTGTGGCGACCCGGCAAACCATTCTTAACCAGCGCCCGGACTTTGGTTGCAGTCAACTTCGCCATTACTCACCCCCTGCAAATTCGGAACAGAGGGTTTCCTGCTGAGCAGGCAAACTCGGGCAAAGCGGAGCCATGTGGGGAGTACGCACGTCTATTTCTCACTTTTCATGGGTAGTAGATCAATTTACTACCCAGTATACTCCCCAAGTGGCGCTGGATTAAACTAGATTTTTTTAGACTCCAATAGACAAACAGCTACTTTTATCTTTTTATTACAGCATCTTAAAGACAAACTGAAACAAGAGTAGACGCTACTCAATATTCTGCACCTGCTCCCGCACCTGCTCGACCAGAACCTTCAAATCCACAGCAGCTCGGGTTACACCGGCATCTATGCTTTTGCTGCTTAGGGTGTTGGCTTCCCGGTTCAGCTCCTGCATCAGGAAATCCAGCCGGCGCCCAATGGCTTCATCATGCTTGAGAGTGTCTGAAACCTCGCTAATGTGGGCATCCAACCGATCCAACTCTTCAGCCACATCGCTCTTCTGGGCCAGCATAACCATTTCCTGAGTAATACGCTCAGGGTCCAACTCTACCTTGGCCTTTTGGAAACGCTCACGCAGGTGTTCCTCTTGCGCCTTGAGCAACCCGGGCATGCTCTCACGAACCGTCGCAACCAAGACTTTCATTTGCGCCAGCCGATCCTCAAACAACGGGCGTAAACGCTCACCTTCCCGTTCGCGGACAACCGCCAGCTCTGCAACCGTCTCCCTGAACAGGCTCACAGCCGCTTCCCGCACGGAGCTGAAGTCCTGCTCCGGCACCGACAGCACTCCGGGCCAGCGCAAAATATCCAGGGCATTGATATGCGCAGGGTTATCCAGCATACGATTAACGTGGTTTGCAGCCTCATTGACTGCCTGTGCTACATCCTCGTTAACCTCGAATCCAGGTGTGTTTGCCTCGATGGACTGCAAGCGAACCGACACATCCACCTTGCCTCGCTTTAACTGCTTTCGTAGTTCCTCTCGAAATGGGTTCTCAAGCTCCCGCAGGGCCTCTGGCAGCCGAAAAGATGGCTCCAGATACCGGTGGTTGACGGTGCGAATTTCACATGTCAGCGTTCCCTGGCTATCTTGAACATCCTTCCGGGCAAATGCAGTCATACTTTTGATCATGGCGGCTCCGGCTTTGCGGGTGATGGTATTCCTTTATTGTAGAGCCTGAGTCTAACAGGCCGCGATCATCTGCGGCGAACTCCACTGCAGACAATGAGTGCGCTGGCACGAGCAGCCGGCACCCCGCTCAACGTGTTACACTTTGCGGCTGTCCAACTCCAATCCAACCGGGGCATAGCTCCCGGACAATTACCTAAAATACCAGGAATCATTATGCGCCCAAGCGGCAGAACCCCCGAACAGCCAAGAGACATTCGCCTTACCCGTAACTACACCTGCCACGCTGAAGGCTCTGTGCTGGTGGAATTCGGCAACACTAAAGTGATCTGCACCGCCTCGGTAGAAAACAAAGTACCGCCATTCCTGCGCGGCCAAGGCAAAGGCTGGATCACCGCCGAATACGGCATGCTGCCCCGCTCAACCGGCAGCCGTATGGGGCGCGAAGCAGCCCGAGGCAAACAAGGCGGCCGCACCGTCGAAATCCAGCGCCTGATCGGCCGCTCCCTGCGCGCAGCCGTCGACCTTGATGCCTTGGGTGAACACAGCATCACCATCGACTGCGACGTAATCCAAGCCGACGGCGGCACTCGCACCGCTGCCATCACCGGCGGTTGCGTAGCCTTGGTAGACGCCCTGAACCACTTGGTTGCAGAAAAGCGCATTAAGAAGTCACCGCTGAAGCAAATGGTCGCCGCGCTTTCTGTGGGTATTTACAAAGGAACGCCAGTGGTTGATCTGGACTACCCAGAAGATTCCGAAGCCGAAACCGACATGAACGTAATCATGACCGACCAGGGCGGCTTCATCGAAATTCAGGGTACTGCGGAAGGTGCGCCGTTTGTCCAGGAGGAACTGGACAGCATGCTGACACTGGCGAAGCAAGGCATTGAAAAGTTATTTGTACTACAGAAAGAAGCTCTGGAAGGCTAACATCTCAAGCCGGGGCGTCGGCATTGGCGCCGCTCCCCCAGACTGTTGGAGGCCAGGGACGGCCGAAAACAAGCGTACAGGGATGTACTTGCAGCGTGTCTGGGGGAGCGGCGCCAATGCCGACACTTCCCCTGAAGTTCAAACCAGCCTATAGGCCAATCTCTATATCGTAATCCATAATCACCGGAGCGTGGTCCGAAAAGCGGGTCTTGCTGTCGATCCAACCATCTTGAATGGTTTTACGAATACCCGGTGTCATCAACTGGTAATCCACCCGAATGCCCGCATTCTTCCGCGAGCCCTCTGTTTGCTCCGGCCACCAAGTAAACTGATTGCTCTGCTTATTGATATCACGGAACGCATCCACGCAACCCATCTCCTCAAACAACCGGTCGAGCCAAGCGCGTTCATGGGGTAGAAAGCCCGAAAAATCCAGCTTATGGTACAGAGGGCTGGCATCTGTTACATGATGCGCCGACTGCAAGTTGGCTCCAAAAATGAACTGGCGACGCTTACGCAGAGTTTTCTGCATGTGCAAGCCGAACCCATCCATAAAGTCATCTTTATGGTCGAGCACCGTCAGGTCATCTTCGCTGATTAGCTCATCTTCACGACCTAGAGCGCAGGGTGCCAGCACACTAGCCACAGACACTTTATCAAAATCCGCCTGAATGAAGCGCCCCTCGCGATCTGCTTGCTCGTTGGCAAAACCGTACATGATGGCTTTGGGAAAATGCCGCGTGTAAATACCCACGCCACCGTCAGCATTGTTTTCGCCATCGATGAAATACGCCTCATACCCTTCAGGAATGAGATTCAGGTCTTCAATCTCATAGGCGCGCATACGGTGATCCTGAACACACACAACATCTGCGTCCTGCTCGGCCAGCCAGTCGAAGAAACCTTTATCAACAGCCTGGGCAAGACCATTGACGCTGATTGATACTACCCGCATACGTGTTCCCTGATTCGGTTTGTGTGTATGATACCGTTTTTACGCGTTATTAAAAGATCCACACCCGCCAGAAGCCTTGCCATGCACGACTACCAGCAAAATTTTATTGAATTCGCCATTCACCGTAACGTACTTCGTTTTGGTGACTTTACCCTTAAATCCGGTCGCACCAGCCCATACTTTTTTAATGCCGGGCTATTCAACACCGGGGATGACCTGCTGCAACTCAGCAAAGCCTACGCTGCAGCCATCGGTCGCAGTGGTCTGGATTATGACATCATATTCGGGCCTGCCTATAAGGGCATTCCGTTGGCAACTGTGACAGCTATGGCCTTAGCCCAAGAGGGCGAAAGCAAACCGTTTGCCTTCAACCGCAAAGAAAAGAAAGAGCACGGTGAAGGCGGTAATATTGTTGGGGCCCCATTACAGGGTAAAGTACTCATCGTAGATGATGTCATCACTGCCGGCACGGCCATACGTGAATCTATCAGCCTTATTCGTGCCGAAGGAGCAGAACCTGCCGGCGTGCTAATTGCCTTGGACAGACAGGAGCGTGGCAACGGCGAACTCTCCGCCATACAAGAAGTGGAGAGCGAATTCGGCATTCCGGTGGTCAGTATCATTCGCCTGGAACAGGTTTTGGACTATCTTAAGACCAATCCGGAGTTTTCTGGCCATGCCACAAAGGTAGCCAGCTACCGGGAACGCTACGGAGTCTGACTGATGCACAAGCGCCTGACCGTATTTTCAGCCACTGCCTCTGCTCTCTTGCTGTCGCTGGGCATGACAACCCTGGCAGAAGCTAGCATGTACCGGTATTCGGACGAAGAAGGCCAGCTTGTAATCAGCAACACCATTCCTCAGCAAGCCACCAAACGCGGCTACGACATCCTCAATTCAAACGGCCGCGTGGTGGAAACTATTCCTCCAGCGCCAACAGAGGCTGAAATTGCCGCCCGCGAAGCACAAAAGCAGCGCCAGAAAGAGCTCACCATTCAGCGCGAACAAGACACTCGACTTCTGAAGCGCTTCAGTCATCCCGATCAAGCCATTAAGGCCATGCATCGCAAACTGGATGAATTGCGAGGACTTATTCAGCTCAAGCGGGGCAACATCTCCGTTATCTCAAGCCAACTGGACAACGAGCAAAGCCGCGCTGCGAATATGGAACGCAACGGTCAAAAAATACCGGATGCAACCCTCGACAAAATCCACCGCCTTGAGTCCCAAATCCGCGACATTGAAAGAGAAATTCTCTGGCAATCTCAGGAGATTGAAGCCCTAAAGCAGGCTTTTGAGAAAGACATAAAACGCCTTGAAAAAGTCACCGGGGAAACCCGTACCCTTTCGCTAGAAGCAACCAGCACTTCAGATTAGCCTGCTTTAATGGCGGCTACTCTAAATTGGCCATCTGCCAGGCACAAAAAGGGCGCCATAGCTTGAGAGCCGGCGCCCTTTTTGTTCGCCAGTACAAACTGCGTACTGACTTAACTGTTCACCTAAAAATCACGCTGAAGCAGTTGCGTTCTTCTCAGCAGCCTTCTTTTTCGCAGTTGTCTTGCGAGCCGCTGGTTTCTTGGTTTCTACAGATTTCTTAGCGTCTTGAGCGGCTTCAGACACGTCGTCTGCTGCTTCAGAAACGGAGTCTGCACCTTCAGCGGCTTCTTTCTCAAGCTTAGCTACGAGATCAGCAGCAAAGCTGCTAAAACGGCTGTTCAGGCTACGCAACTGATCAAAAAGGCCGTCGCTGTAGCCGTTATAACGGTTGCGCAAATTTTCAACACTGTATTCACGCGCGCCAGATTCCAGCTTTTCTGCGTATTCAAACGGCTTGGCCGCCAGCTTCTTCTGCTGCTCTTCCGCAGCATTGATGCCTTTTTCTACGATTTCCTGAAGCTGTTCCTGATAAGTTTTGAGCTTGCCCATATCACTTCTCCTTAGTTTACCGAAGCTATTTCCGACCGCCCCTTACTGTTTCCAATCTCGGCCTAGACCGCTTGACCAGTGCAAAGGTGCGTGCCTTTCTTTGATTCTGTTACCAAGGTTACGGTTAAAAATTAGAATGTTCATACTAAAAACAGAAGCTTTGACGATGAGACATATAAGGTGTTTTACGGACTACTTCCTTGTCACGCGCATCTCAATACGCATAATGCTCTTTGTTTCAGTAGTCCGTCTCCCCGTTTTATTCCGGCTCTGTGACCGCTGTAAAAAAAGAGGCTGTGCAACAGCAGCTCTAACGCGAGAGTTCCATAGAGATTATTATGAAGAACGAAACCCTTTGCCGATCTTCTTTCCAATGGAATGGGCCTAACCTGTTCGCCTACCTACCATTTATTATATTGATATCAGCACTAACGCTGCTAACCGGCTGCCAGGAAGATGACAGAGCCACCCATTCATCGATTTTGCGGGCATCGGAGCTGGCAAACAATCGATTGGACAGAGCCTCGGGCGGGTTACTCAGCACACTTGGGCAAAAATCGCCGACCAAGAACGCTATTACAAAAACAAAGCCCCCAAAAGCATTGCGCTGGAGCGCGCCGCAAACAAGGGAAGACGGCTCCGCGCTGAAGCCAGGGCACATTGCCGGGTTCCGAATCTACTACCGCTTGCGGCATACAGACCATTTCAACGTGATTCTTGTGGACAGCCCAGACAGCACAAACCAACCACTTACTGACTTGCCGCCAGGCGCTTACGAATTTGCGATTACAACCGTTGATGTGGAAGGGTTGGAAAGCAGGCGCTCAGCGCCTGTTCTAGTTGATCTGATTTAAGCGGACGCCTACCAGCGAAAGAGAACCCAGCTTGGGATCATGACGCCGGAATCGGGTTCGCGGGCCCAACCACCACCATCGGCCGGCACTAGGTAGTACTCAACGCCAACTTCCGGCACGACCTTTATTTCCATGAGTTGCCCGTTAACCCGGTACTCATAGAAAACCTTATCATCAGCAGAGCGGATAACAATCTGTGGGCCGTCGCTGGATGGCTGGTAATCCGAAACCACCACCGGCTCTTTAGGCGTTTCTACAACGGTTTCGTCCAGCGCACCACTTTCCTGCGCCACCGCAGACCCCAGGCCCCAAACGAGCAGAAATGCGGAACAGGCGATTCGTTTCATTTTCGTGATACCCTTTTGTTCATCCAAATTAAGTACAGAGTTGCATAAGCCAACCCATGCTTCAATCAGAATCCGGATCCCCTTTAACATGACTGAACAAAAGACCCCTCCCGTGGTGCTTGTGGACGGTTCGTCCTATTTATTCCGTGCATATCATGCACTTCCGCCACTGATGACCAGTAAGAATCACCCCACCGGTGCCATCAAGGGCGTTATCGCGATGATTCGACGCCTAGATCAGGATTTTCCCGGCTCAAAGGTGGTTGTGGTATTCGATGCCAAAGGCAAAACCTTCCGCCACGATTTGTACAAAGAGTATAAGGCCAACCGTCCGCCCATGCCGGAGGACCTGGCCGTGCAGATTGAACCCATTCATCAAATGGTGAAAGCTATGGGATTGCCGCTGCTGATCGTAGGCGGCGTGGAAGCAGATGATGTAATCGGCACCCTAGCCAGCGAAGCTACCGATAAAGGCATTGACGTGGTGGTTTCCACCGGCGACAAGGACATGGCTCAGTTGGTCAGCGACCATGTAACCCTGATCAACACCATGACAGACTCCTGGATGGACCGGGACGGGGTGAAGGAGAAGTTTGGCGTAAGCCCTGAGCAGATCATTGATTACCTAGCTTTAGTTGGCGACAAGGTGGATAACATTCCCGGCGTCAACAAATGCGGGCCAAAAACCGCAGTAAAGTGGCTGCAAGCCTATGACAACATAGACAACCTGCTTGAGCATTCGGGTGAGATTAAAGGCAAGATTGGCGAGTACCTGCGCGAAGCCGTTGACACCCTGCCCCTGAGCCGGGAACTTGCCACCATCAAAATGGATATTGAGTTGGAGTTCGGCCTGGAAGACTTGCAAGAGCGAGAGCAGAAAGATGAAGAGCTGTTGGAACTGTTCCGAGAATACGAATTACGAGGTTGGACGGCGGAACTAGAGGCCAAAACATCCGACGCCCCCGAAGCCGGCGATGGCCAGACCAGCGAAGCGACTAGCAACAATACTTCCGCACCGATCGAAAAGCGCTACAGCGTGATCACCGATCAGGAAGTGCTCGACGAGTGGGTTACAAGGCTCAAAAAATCCGAGCTGTTCGCCTTTGATACCGAAACCACGAGCCTACGTTATATGGAGGCAGAAGTAGTGGGTGTGTCATTCGCCATTGAAGCAGGCGAAGCGGCTTATGTACCCTTCGGCCACGACTACATGGGTGCGCCGGAACAGCTTGAGCGCGAAAGCGTACTGACTCAACTGAAACCTCTGCTGGAAGACCCAAAACTGAAGAAAGTCGGCCAGAACCTCAAATACGACAAGAACGTGCTGGCCAACCACGACATCTGCCTGAACGGCATTGCTGAAGACACCATGCTGGAGTCTTACGTACTAAATTCGGTATCTTCCCGCCACAACATGGACAGCCTGGCCCGAGCGTATTTGGGCGAGGAAACCATCACCTTTGAATCCATTGCAGGCAAAGGTGCGAAACAGCTCACGTTTAATCAGTTGGATCTGGAACAGGCTGGCCCCTATGCCGCAGAAGACGCCGACATAACCTTACGCCTGCATCAGGTGTTGCGCCCGCAACTGGCGGAAGTCGGCAAACTGCAGTCGGTTTACGAGGATATAGACCTGCCTCTGGTGCCGGTACTGTCTCGCATGGAGCAGCGCGGCACGCTGATCAATGCCAGCACCCTGCGCCAACACAGCCAAGAACTGGCCGAGCGGATGGCCGAGCTGGAAAAAGACGCCCACGAAGTGGCTGGCGAAAACTTCAATCTGGCTTCACCTAAGCAATTGCAGGCTATTTTCTATGAGAAGATGGGCCTTCCGGTGATCAAGAAAACGCCCAAAGGCGCTCCCTCTACCGCAGAACCCGTACTGCAGGAGTTGGCCCATGAACATGAACTACCCAGACTGATCTTGGAACACCGAAGCCTGAGCAAGTTGAAGTCTACCTACACCGACACGCTGCCGGAATTGATTCACCATCGCACCGGGCGCGTGCATACCTCTTACCACCAGGCAGTGACTGCCACCGGGCGACTGTCGTCTTCAGAGCCTAACTTGCAGAACATCCCTATCCGAAGCGAGCAGGGCCGCCGCATTCGCCAGGCCTTTATTGCTGAGAAGGGTTACAAGTTACTGGCGGCGGACTACTCGCAGATTGAATTGCGGATTATGGCGCACTTGTCTGGCGATAAAGGCCTGCTGACAGCCTTTGAAAACGGTGAAGACATTCACAAAGCGACCGCGGCGGAAGTATTTGGCGTGACGCTCGACGACGTAAGCAGCGATCAGCGCCGCAGCGCCAAAGCCATCAACTTTGGCCTGATTTATGGCATGTCAGCATTCGGGCTAGCTCGCCAGCTGGATGTGGGGCGCAAAGTAGCGCAGCAATACATTGACCGCTATTTCGAGCGCTACCCTGGCGTTTTGCAATATATGGATAATATTCGCAAGCAAGCGCACGACGACGGCTATGTTGAAACCCTGTTTGGCCGCCGCCTGTACCTGCCGGAAATCAACGCGCGTAATAAGCAACTGCAACAGGCCGCCGAACGCACCGCGATTAACGCGCCCATGCAAGGCACCGCCGCCGATATCATCAAGCTGGCAATGATAGACGTGGAAAGCTGGCTGCTTGCGGAGCATCCAGATACGGCCCGCATGACCATGCAAGTACACGACGAGCTGATTCTTGAAGTGAAGGAAGAAGCTGTAGACGAGATTCGCGAAGGGCTGGTTAAGCGCATGTCTGGCGCAGCGAAGTTGGCAGTACCGCTGCTGGTGGAAGCTGGCGAGGGTGATAACTGGGATCAGGCCCACTAAATAAAAACGCCCGGTGAGTGAACTCAACCGGGCGTTTTTAGTACAAGCTGGCTAAAGCTTTGCTTAGAAGGCTTTACTGACTTGGATTGATGCGCTCCAAGCGCTCAGATCATACTCTGCACTGTAGGAGGAGTTCGGATCCATCGGGTTTGGCTGTGTCCCGCCAGGCGTCAGAACGTAGTTCTTTTCCTCAACTTTCGGGTCGTCTTTAAACAGCAACGTACCTACTGCCGCATCTATCGTCCATCCGCTCTGAGCGGGCTTCCACTGGGCTCCCAGCGTCAACCAGTGCCGGTCGCTAGACGGAATACGCGCCGTTACAATTTCATCAACTGGCGATTCGTCCCATGCATAGCCAGCCTTGAGCGCCCACTCAGGCGTTGCCTGCCAGATACCACCCAAGTTGAACTGCCATGTATTTTTCCATTTTTCTGGGATGTGAGTCAGCTGATTGGGCATACCGCCCGGGCTTTGGCTGGTTAATGGTTTGCTGGAGTCTCGCCCATAAATGTCCAGAGACTCGAATCGGCTCCACCTAGAATACGTGGCACCGGCCAAGACAGTCACATCTTCCGTCAGGCTATGACGAATGCCAGCAGTGATACTTTCAGGGATCGTCAGCGGAACTCGGGCCGGCTCCGTAGAGTCAATCGCGCCAACACCGCCAGGCCCGGCAGCGGCAACATTGGTAAACTTTGCATCGCCTTTAAGCTCCAGCTCGGTTCCCGTTTGAGCTTTCAAACCAAATTGTGTCTGGTCATTCAACTCATACAAAAAGCCAACCTGAAAAGTGACACCAACATCATCACCCTCAATGTCAGCGTACCCTTGAGCCGGAGTTCCAGGAGCAACAGGAACGCCGCCAGCTTGGGCACCAGCGATAGTGCCGGAGTTATCCATAAACTTCGTAAGCTTACCTTCAACGTACATCACGTTGAGACCTAAGCCCATAGACAGGCCTTGGCCATTATTCACAGAAATCGCAGGCGTAAACGAAATCGCAGTCAGTTCAGTCTTATCCGCAAAGAAGCGGCCCACAAAATCATCGTCGTAATCTGCAGCAAGGCCATAGGGTGCGTGAATACCAAAGCCAACATCAATGGAATCATTAACCTGATGGGTCAGATAGATGTTTGGCAAAAAGGCCGGATCTGCAATATCTCCGCCTCGCGAACCTTGCACTTCACTCCCGGGGAGTGCAGAGGGAAGCTGGTTGTTTGCCTTAGCAGTCTTAGCCTTAGCTTCAATATCAACAACCGCAGTGCCAAAGGAAATATTCGTACCTTTCAGCTGACTCATGCCCGCCGGGTTAAAAAACACAGTAGTCGCGTTTTCAGGGTTTGCAGCAGCACCGGCGTTAGCAACGCCCATGGCACTGGCGCTTTGTTCATTCAGGGAAAAACCGCCAGCAAAAACACTAGCCGGCGCAGCAATTGCAGCAAGCGTGGCTAGGCGAACAGCACGGGTAAGCAGTGAGGGTTTCATAACAGCGGAATCTCCTTTGTAGTTTGGGGCGGAGTATACGCATTAGTGGCTATTGGCCTCAAATGCTAAAACTACTGATTTGAAACCCTAACCTTTTACAACTTTAGTCGATGCTCGCCTCGTCAGTTATCTTGGATAGTTAGCTTATCGACAGAGGACGACAGCTTATCCGCCCCCTGGGCGTCCGTACCCAGTTTTATCATCAGGCGCAGGTCGTTAGCCGAATCCGCATGGGCCAGCGCATCTTCGTAGGTAATTGAGCCTTCAGCATAAAGCTCATACAGAGCCTGATCGAACGTCCGCATACCAGATTCGTTCGACTTGGACATCAACTCCTTAAGCTTGTGCACCTCGCCCTTGCGAATCAGGTCGGCCACCAGAGGTGTGTTAACCAGCACTTCAATAACAGCCTTACGGCCTTTGCCATCCGGTGTCGGAATCAATTGTTGTGCCACGATAGCCCGGAGGTTAAGGGACAGGTCCATCCAAATCTGGTTATGCTGTTCTGGCGGGAAGAACTGAATAATTCTATCAAGCGCCTGGTTGGCGTTGTTTGCGTGCAGTGTTGCAAGGCAAAGGTGGCCCGTTTCGGCAAACTGCACTGAATACTCCATGGTTTGCCGGGTGCGCACCTCACCAATGAGAATAACGTCCGGCGCCTGACGTAGCGTATTTTTCAGCGCCACCTCAAAGCTCGACGTATCAATCCCAACTTCCCGCTGCGTTACAATGCAGCCCTGGTGCTGATGTATGAACTCAATGGGGTCTTCAATAGAAATAATATGCCCACGACTGTTGCGATTACGGTGCCCAATCATAGCGGCCAGCGACGTTGATTTACCGGTACCGGTTGCACCCACAAACATGATCAAACCACGCTTGGTCATGGCCAGTTCTTTAACAATTTCCGGCAAGGCCAGATCATCAATCTGGGGAATCTTCACTTCAATCCGTCGCAACACCATGCCACACAGATTGCGCTGGAAGAATGCACTCACCCGAAAGCGGCCAATACCCCGGGCACTGATGGCAAAGTTACACTCATGGGATTCATCAAACTCGGCTCGCTGCTTGTCGTTCATCGAGCCGTATACAAACTCCCTCGTCTGCTCCGGCGTTAACGCATTTTTAGTGACCGGCAGTACTTTACCGTTCACTTTCATGCTGGGCGGTACACCGGCTGTAATAAAGAGGTCTGACCCTCCTTTTTCTACCATCAGACGAAGCAGCTTTTCGAATTCCATTTTGATTACCTGTTTTTTTTGTACATCTACCCGATAAGCTCGGACAGTTCAGCGTTAGAAATTATCAGGCATTTTCGCCTTGAGCCGTGCGGCATCTCGAGAAATAAGCCCTTTTTGCAGCATTCGCTCCAGGCATTGATCCAGCGTTTGCATGCCCAAGGAGCCACCGGTCTGGATCGATGAGTACATCTGGGCAATTTTGTCTTCGCGAATCAGGTTACGAATCGCAGCAGTACCAATCATGATTTCATGGGCCGCTATTCGGCCACCGCCCATTTTCTTCATCAGCGTTTGGGAAACAACAGCCTGCAGCGACTCAGAAAGCATGGAGCGCACCATGGATTTCTCTTCCGCTGGGAACACATCTACCACTCGGTCGATGGTTTTTGCGGCCGAGGTGGTGTGCAGGGTGCCGAACACCAAGTGGCCTGTTTCTGCCGCGGTAAGGGCCAAACGGATGGTTTCCAGATCTCGTAGTTCACCTACCAGAATGATGTCTGGATCTTCCCGCAGAGCGGAACGCAGGGCTTCGTTAAAGCCCAGAGTGTCCCGGTGAACTTCCCGTTGGTTAACCAGACATTTCTTGGAATTGTGCACAAATTCGATCGGGTCTTCTATAGTAAGTACGTGTTCGTAGCGGGTATCGTTGATGTAATCGATCATCGCAGCCAGAGTAGTGGATTTACCCGAACCGGTCGGCCCGGTTACCAGCACAAGCCCACGGGGAACCGAAGAAACGTCTTTGAACACTTGGCCCATGCCAAGATCGTCCATGGTCAGAACTTTTGAGGGGATGGTACGGAAAACCGCACCAGAACCTCTGTTCTGGTTAAACGCGTTCACACGGAAACGGGCGACGCCAGGTACTTCAAAGGAAAAGTCGGTTTCCAGAAATTCCTCGTAGTCCTTGCGCTGCTTGTCGTTCATGATGTCGTAGATCAGCCCATGAACTTCTTTATGTTCCAGGGGCGGAAGGTTGATGCGGCGAACATCGCCATCAACACGAATCATCGGTGGCAGGCCGGCGGAAAGGTGTAAGTCAGACGCACCCTGTTTCGCCGAGAAGGCAAGCAGTTCAGTAATATCCATAGAAGTCCTCGGAAGGCTTTTTCTTTTACATAGGTAGCGTCTGTGCGACATAACCCGGCTCTGGGCACTTGGCGATCACTTGGCATTTCAGTGACCTGCGAGTAACGTGTCGCCATATAACAGGCAGACCAAACGCGACTATTTCAATCTATGAGCAGCATAGCAGACAACCTCGGGAGCGTAACCCGACTCATACAAAAAGCAACATTGCAGGCGGGCCGTAAACCCAGTTCTGTGAACCTGTTAGCGGTCAGCAAAACGCGCTCGGCAGAGGAACTGCGAGAAGCCGTGGCTGCGGGCCAACTGGCATTCGGGGAAAACTACCTTCAGGAAGCCCTCGAGAAAATGGGCGCCCTTGAAGACCTGGCTGATATCGACTGGCATTTCATTGGCCCGATACAGTCCAATAAAACCAGGCAAATCGCCTCGGCTTTTTCTTGGGTGCATAGTGTGGATCGCCTGAAAGTTGCCCGCCGCCTCAGTGAACAACGGGAAACCGGCCTGCCACCCTTGAATATTTGCCTTCAGGTTAATATCAATAATGAACCAAGCAAATCCGGGTGCCTGACAGAGGAGCTGCCAAACCTTGTCTCAGAGATAAGTCAGCTGCCGGGGCTTTCGCTCAGAGGGCTTATGGCGATCCCCGATCCAGAACAGACCGAACTTGCGTTGAAAGCGAGTTTTCGCAAGCTGGCCGAGACTCTGGAAGATTTACAACAGGAATACCCAGAAGCTGGGCCATTGGACACCTTATCTATGGGCATGTCTGGCGATCTCGAGCTGGCTATTGCAGAAGGTGCTACTTGGGTTCGTATTGGCACGGCTGTCTTTGGCCATCGGGCGCCAAAGAGCTGAACGGGCCGGTTCCTGTTATTATCGAGCCCGATGTTTAATTGAATAACCGTTGGAGCAAACCTTGAGCAAATCACCAACCATTTCGTTTATCGGTGCCGGCAACATGGCCAGCGCTATTATTGGCGGCATGCTGGACAGCGGCTTTAAGGCCAGCAACATATGGGCTAGCGCCCCGAACGACGATCACCTGCAGTCCATTCGCAAACGTTTTGGAATCAGCGTAACAACGGACAACCGCTACTGCGCACAGCAGGCTGATATGGTTGTGCTCGCGGTCAAGCCCCAGGCAATGGCCGATGTATGCCGTGATATAGCCCCCATTGCCCAAAATACCCGGCCGCTAATGGTGTCGATAGCAGCCGGCCTTGGTACAGACACACTTGATGAATGGCTTGGCGGCGGTTTACCTATTGCGCGAGTTATGCCAAACACGCCTTCCTTGGTTGGCAAAGGCGCAGCCGGGCTTTTTGCCAACAACAGTGTGAGCGGCGCCCAGAAAGAGATGGTGCAGTCGGTGTTTGAAGGCATAGGCATTGCTGTGTGGGTTGAAGATGAAGCCCTGCTGCACGGCGTAACGGCGCTTTCCGGCAGCGGCCCTGCCTATTTTTTCCTGATGTTGGAATCCCTTGAAGCAGCGGCCACCGAAGCCGGTGTAAACCCCGAAACGGCCCGGCAACTTGCCATTCAGACCATGGCGGGCGCAGCCGAAATGGCGGCCAAAAGCGAACACGATCCGGCCCAGCTCAAGAAAAATGTTATGTCTCCGAACGGTGTTACCGAGCAAGCCATTCACACCTTTGAAGAAGGCGGTATGCGCGATCTGGTAAAGAAAGCATATAACTCTGCTTACAAGCGCTCAGAAGAAATGGCCAAAGAACTGGCAGGCAAAGAGTAAAACAGTCACTGACAACGGAGAAACAGCTACATGCTGGCAGATATTTTGATTACGATCCTGCTGATCGCGTCCACCTTTTACATGACGATTATACTGCTGCGGTTTTTGCTGCAACTGGCTCGGGCTGATTTCTACAATCCGATTTCACAGTTTGCAGTGAAGGCCACCAACCCACTGCTAAGGCCCTTGCGCCGTGTTATTCCGGGCTGGGGCGGGATTGATGGCGCGGCTCTGGTTCTCGCCGTTCTTATTCAGGCCCTAACCTTCTTTCTTATTCTTGTTGCCCTCAGCGGCGGCATTCCGTCGTTCAACCCGCTCACACTGATGGTTTGGGCCGTTCTGAACGTTCTGGATCTGATCGTCAAAATCTACTTCTGGTCGGTGATCGCCGTAGTGGTTGTGAGCTGGATCGCACCGGGCAGCAGCCACCCGGCCATTCAGCTTGTCGCACAAATCACAGAACCGATCATGCGCCCAGTGCGCAACATGATGCCATCCATGGGCGGACTGGATCTGTCACCGATTATTGTATTCATTATTCTGAACGTCCTTTCTGTTGTTATTGAGCACATGAAGGTAGCAGCCGGCCTAGGGTCTATTGGGTTAGGAATGTAAACCACGTCTCAAAAAAAACAATTTGTAACAGTTCTCCACAAAAAGACCCGACCTGCAAGCCGCAAACTCACCTCGTTGATTTTGCGGCTTTTTTTATCGAACTCCTGTCGACAATTGCCACACACCTGCAAACGGCTGGCCGCAAACCCTTTAGGATCAGGCTAGTATTAACCGCAATTAATTAGTCCATCTGTCCGTCACGCGGATCCCAGCGAACCTGCTCGGGGAATGCCGGAAGCTGTGTAAAAGGAAAATCCGATGAGTCTTCAGGGAAATCTGACCCAGCAGGTAGAGGCCTACCACAACTGGAAAAAAGAACTGATCCGCCAGATCGGTCGGTATCGGTTGTGGCTTCAGGACAACAACCTATTCTCTGACGACATCAGCTCGCGGATTCGCCACGGGCTTGAACTCCTCATTGAAGATGAACTTACTATTGCGTTTGTTGGCGAGTATTCCCGCGGCAAAACGGAGCTGATAAACGCCCTGTTCTTCTCAGAATTTGGCCAGCGCATGTTGCCGTCCCAAGCCGGGCGCACAACCATGTGCCCGACCGAGCTGTTTTTTGATCGCAGCGCTAACGAAAACTATCTGCTGTTACTTCCTATCGAAACTCGCATCGGCGATCTGTCACTGCAGCAGTTGCGTAAGCAGCCGGAACGCTGGGTAAAACACGACCTGGACGAGCGCGACCCCGAAATCATGCGTGAAGTTCTGGGCGAAGTGGCCCGGGTGAAATCCGTTTCCCCCGCAGAAGCACGAGCCTTGGGTTTTAATGAAGACATGCTTGAGCATGACCGCAACAACCCCAGCAAGGTGCTGATTCCGGCTTGGCGCAATGCCCAGATTAGTATTCGTCACCCGCTATTTGAGCGCGGCCTGCGCATACTAGACACACCAGGGCTGAACGCTCTCGGCTCTGAGCCTGAACTTACCATCAGCATGCTGCCACGAGCCCACGCCATTATCTTTGTGCTAAGTGCAGATACTGGCGTCACGGCCAGCGACATGACCATCTGGAAGGAGCATATAGACACCAAGCATGCGGATCACCGTGCCGGACGATTTGCGGTACTGAACAAGATTGATGTTCTGTGGGATGACCTCCAAGGCGAAAAGCACACCCACGATGCCATTGAACGAGTGCGCGGCTATACAGCAGACCACCTGGGCATCCGCCAACAAGATGTTATTCCCCTTTCCGCCAAACAGGGGCTGGTTGCAAGAGTTCGGAAAGACAATGATCTGTTCGTTCGCTCCAACATTGGCAATCTGGAACAGTTGATCATTCAGCGCATCCTGATGCACAAGGAACAGCTAATTACTCAGAGCCTAATCAACGACTTGCTAGGTATGCTGCAAAATAGCCAAGCGGCTATGCAAACTCGTCTCAACTCTCTCGAAGAAGAGTTTCAGGCGTGTTCTGGCGCTAGGCTGGACAAAGCTGCCCTAAGCCGGCTGGCTGACCGCGCTCAGAAAGACTACGACTTTTACTACAAAAAACTGATTACACTGCGCTCAAGCCGCAGGCTTATGGGCTCCCAGGGTGACATGCTGAAAAAGCTGGTGGACGAGAGTCGCTTTGAGGCCCATGCCGCCAAAATTCGCAAAAACATGTCGAAAAGCTGGACCACGGTAGGTATGAACAGCGCCATGGAGCAGTTTTTTGAACTTCTTGAAGGCGATCTCACCAACCTGCTCAGCGAAGGCCACCTTGCGGAGAAAATGGTTGGCGCCATCTACCGACGCTATAACGACGACACCCGTGCCCGGCATCTAGAACCTATTCCACTGCGTGCCGGCCGTCATGTAATTGCGGTAAGGGAACTTCGAAAAAAAGCACGACGCTTCCGTGTGAGCCCTAAAAATTTGCTAACTGAACAGTCTGTTCTGGTACAGCGTTTTTTCAACGTAATGGTCAGCGAAGCCAGCACCCTGCACGCTCGTGTACGCCATGACGTGGAACGTTGGCCTTCAGAGGCGCTATTGCCGATCATGCAGTACTCTATGGAGCAAAAACAGCTTCTAGAGCACCAAATACGGCGCCTTAAGGATATGGTAAGAAGCGATCGCGACAGCCGTTCCGAGCGCGAACGATTGAGCAACACTATCAGCGACTTGCGCCGGCAACTGGAACTCGCCGATGCCATGCAGCGACAAATCCGTAAGCCTGCCCCGACCATGATCCAACAGAAAGTGGTCAACATCTCTGGCGCGATTTAGTTTCTCGCCTAGCAGCCTGTCGGACTTGCACCTGACAGACAGCGTTTAAAGTGATCTTGT
>NZ_JBQDKB010000032.1:0-36820 GCF_052094685.1 Marinobacter sp. | reverse complement strand
GCCCCGATTATCTCATGTCGATACTGCTTGGTTAAGTCCGACAGGCTGCTAGAAATGCTCTATGGCATTGCTCAAGCCAACGATGGCAACCGGGCCGCCGGGCTATCCGGTTATCAGGCGTCGGTTGATTACATCAAAACGACACTTGAAGGCGCCGGGTATGACGTGACCATCCAGCCCTTCCCCTTCAATGCATTCTACCCGGCCGGCGATGGCGTACTTCAAGCTATCGCGCCCACGCCGATGGACTACGTGTGGGAAGAAGATTTTACCTACCTCACGCAGACTGAGCCGGGGGATGTATCAGGCACTGCTGTACCTGTCGATGTGCAGCTCGGCCCCAGCAACACGTCGACCAGCGGCTGCGAGCCGGAGGACTTTACCGATTTCCCGGCTGGCTCCATTGCGGTTATCCAGCGTGGAGCCTGTGCCTTTGGTCAGAAGGCTACCAATGCGGCTAATGCCGGCGCTGCAGGCGTGGTTATTTTCAACCAAGGCGACGCCGAAGATCGCAAAGGTTTGTTGAATGCCACTTTGGGTGACGATTACGCCGGAGGTATTCCGGTTATGTTCGCGACCTACGATGTAGGTGCAGATTGGGTTAACCAACCAGATCTGCAGCTGCGGGTTGTGGCCAACGTGGTAAGGGAGCAAACCGAGACCTTCAACGTGATAACCCAAACCCACCGAGGCAAATCGAATAACGTGGTGATGACCGGTGCTCACCTTGATTCCGTGTTTGCAGGTGCCGGTATAAACGACAACGGTTCTGGCAGTGCTGCTCTACTTGAACTGGCCCTGCAAATGAAGCGAGCGCGCCCTCGCAACCAGGTTCGCTTTGCCTGGTGGGGTGCTGAGGAAGCTGGTCTGGTGGGCTCGACCTTCTACGTAAACAGCCTTAACCAAGAAGAGCAGGACAAAATCAAGGTATACCTGAATTACGACATGATCGGTTCGCCCAACTTTGGCAACTTTATCTACGACGGTGATGGCTCTGATTTTGACCTTGCCGGCCCTCCAGGATCGGCCGCCACTGAGGCGCTTTTTGAAAAGTATTTCAACCTGCGTGGCATTGCGTCTGAGGGTACGGAAATAAGCTTTCGGTCTGATTACGCGCAGTTCTTTGAGGTTGGCATTGCGTTTGGCGGGCTGTTTACAGGCGCGGAGGGGATAAAAACCGAAGAGCAGGCTGCCAAATTTGGCGGTGAAGCCGGCGCTCCATACGATGCTTGCTATCACGCAGCGTGTGACGACATCACCAACGTTGACGAACTCGCGCTGGAGATTCACGGCGATGCCGCAGCATTTGTGACAAGCTGGCTGTCACTCTCAACCAGCGTGATCGATCGCGAAATTGCGGCAGCGGAAGATGCACAGCCTGCGGCCGGTGCACGTTCACTACAAACGAAGCAAAAGCACGACATTACCCATTGGGGTGATAAGTGGATCAAGTAGTCTTTCTATAGAAGAGCGTATGAAAAGGGCTGCTCGCAAGAGTGGCCCTTTTTCTAAATGAGTTGTTAATCTCGCTAAGGTACATCCTGCTTGTTAGCGTTCTTGCTTTGAGCAATGTCCTGTGCCCAGCTACGGTCATCGCCATCCGGTCGCAACGGCTCCTGATCTTGTCCCTGGGACGGAGCAAACACTACGCGGGTCAGCAAAGGAAAATGATCCGAACCGATGGAAGGTAGCCGGGTAATAGACGTAAGCGTGAAATGGTGACTGTGAAACAGGTGGTCAAGTGGCCATCGTAACAATCGATAATCCGCGTGAAACGTGCTGTAAAAGCCGCGTCCTACTCTTGGGTCCAGTAAGCCGCTGATTTTTCGGAACAACCGAGTGGTTGGCGACCAGGCTACGTCGTTCAAATCACCGGTTACGATCACAGGTTCGTCACTGTCAGCAACGCTGCGCGCAACAATCACAAGCTCTGCATCCCGTTCCGTCGATTCGTCGTTTTCCGTAGGGCTGGGTGGCGCAGGATGCACAAAATGAATCCGCACCTTCTCACCAGAACGCAGCTCGATCATCGCATGCATAGAAGGAACCTTCTCCTCGACCAAATAGCGCACCTTTGCCTCGTGCAGCGGTAGTCGAGAGAAAACATGCATGCCATACAAATTATCCAGTGGGCATTTGATGGTAAAAGGCATGTTGCTTTCCAGCACCGCCACTTGCCTCTAACACTAGTTCTACTGCGCTCTTACGTCCGTCAACGGTCGATAAGTCTGCCGTTACATCGCTACCGTTGCGATCGATGCCGATAACGGTGTGGCCAGCGTCACGAAGTTGTTTGGTCAGGGCTGCGCCAATTCCGGAAGCAGCGCCGGTTACAGCAGTAATAGGCATGATGTTGTCCTTTCTCCAATGATTAGTAACCCCGAACATCTGTAATAACAAATCCCAAGGTTGATTTTTATTCTGATATCGAGCAACTCTAGCATTGGCAAAAAAGGCGTGACGAGCATCGTCAATTCGGACCAGTTGGGGCGGCAATACCAAAGTCGACACCCTCCATTTATCCAAACAGACGATGCTGCTAGCGCAAGTCTGGGCAACCCTCGCAAAAGACACTTTATTTAAGTGGCATCCGACGCTTCAACAACAGCGTCGCAACAAAGGAAGAATTATGAATAATAAAACCAATCACCGGGTTACCACACGCTGGATTGCTACTGCCTGCGCCGGGCTGGCACTGAATAGCTGGGCGCTGGCGGAAACCGCACCGCAAACAACCACGGCGCAACAACCAAGCCAGTGGATGACCGGATTCCCTCCCGCCCCTGATCGTATTATCCGAAACTCTGACGCCGATTTTTTTGCCGGTGAAAAACTACGCTGGTCGGTTTGCCATCTCAGGGAGTTACTGCCAACAAAAAATGTGCACCGCGGCTTGGGCGCCCCGGTTAATTTTGAATACAACCTAGACCCGGCCATTGCAGACCTCCAATTTACCCGCACCGACACCCAAAAAACCATGACCTGGAACCAGGCATTTGATGCCAACCGCACCGATGGCCTCATAGTGCTGCACAAAGGTAAGGTGGTTTACGAACGCTACGCCGGTTGCCTCAACGAGATGGGCACTCATGCGGCAATGTCGATGACAAAATCGCTCACTGGCCTGCTGGCAGAAACGCTGATTGCTGAGGGCGTTATAGATGAAACAGCCCTTGCGGCAGAGTTGATCCCGGAACTTAAAGGCAGTGCGTTTGGCGATGCCAGCGTGCGCCAGATTCTGAACATGACCACCGGGCTCAAATACAGCGAGGACTATTCCGACCCTGAAGCCGACGTATGGAAATACTCCGCCGCCGCCAGCCCTATGCCACGGCCGGGCGACTATAAAGGCCCTCGCAGCTATTTCGAGTATCTGCAAACCGTTGAGGCGGAGGGCGAGCATGGCGATGCCTTCGCCTATAAAACCATCAACGCAGACACCATCGGCTGGATCATTTCTCGCAGCACGGGAAAATCAGTATCTGAACTGCTATCAGAACGTATCTGGCAACGTATGGGTGGTGAACAGTCGGCTTACTTTACCGTAGACTCTATTGGCACCCCCTTCGCAGGCGGTGGTTTGAATGCAGGCTTGCGAGACCTTGCCCGAGTGGGCCAACTCATGTTGAATGAAGGCAACTTTAATGGTGAGCAGTTAGTGCCAGCCGAAGCCGTGCGTAACATTCGTAAAGGCGGTGACCCTGAGCTGTTTGCCAAAGCAGGCTACACCAGCCTGCCAAACGGCAGCTACAAAAGCATGTGGTGGTTTTTCCACAACGACAACAACGCCTATGCCGCACGCGGGGTTCATGGCCAGACTATTTATATAGACCCTACAGCTAATATGGTGATCGTACGCTTGGCTTCGCACCCGCAGGCTGCCAATGCCAGCAACGACCCCACATCGCTGCCTGCTTATCAGGCTGTTGCGGATTATTTGATGAGGTAAAGGTACTGACATGCGGGAGCACGCAGTTGCTCCCGCCGCTAGAGAAGCACTCCTCCGCAATCCGGGTTAAAACAGGTCCACCATTAGTTAGGAACTCCGCCGGGAGTTCATGCAGCGGATGTTGGTGTAAAGTTCAGCTCCCCCCAAAAGGCTTTCATTGAGCGAATGCGGCCATCAGCATTAAATTCCATAACATCGATTACTTGGATTACGCCAGGCTGGTCACCGCCGTGTATAACAACACGAAAGGGCATCGCTCCCCAGCCGTTATCAGTAGCTCGAATGGCCCCTTCAAGCGAAGCCTGTACCTGTACTTTTCCCAATCCTTCGCGATAAAACTGCCCGATTGCCTCAATGCCACTATGCAGCGGCTGACCGACGGGATCTTCAACGGTAGCATCCTCCGCATAGAGAGCCAGAATACCGCCAACATCAATGGCATTCACCAACTCTACATAGCGAGCCATGGTGTCACGAACCTGCTGGGCAGATATCATCGAAAATCCTCTTTTAACAATTTTAGAGATCGAAATGCAGAAAGTAATCCTGCCTGCAATCCGTCTGAGCCGGGGCCTGTTTACAGATTATCAGCAGGTGCGACAAGATAGGGCATCGTCCTGTCAGACTAGACCAGAACCAGAATGCTTATCGGCTGTTCGACTCTATCGATACGGTCATACACAGAAAGGTAGAAGTAACGAGCTATTTGCCGAACGTGTTAGCTTTAAAATCATTTGCTGGCGAAAGCCACCCCCTGTCCGAGCCCTTATAGCCAATAGGATCAAAACGGGAGTCCCCGCCGTTAGAAAGGACCCCGTTTCTGCAGACACGTCCGCAACTCGAGTCAAGACAGGCCCAAGCACGAATTGCAGAGAACCTACCCACGCAGTCAACATTAGAGCCATCAAATTATATGGCCGGCAAGTCGGCCTGTATGAACACCAATTTGAAGGCGCGATAACCGACAACTCCATTCTTCTGGCTCTACTCCAACAACAGCTAAGCACTGTGCAGCTGGAAAAACCCCACCTACACCCACCCCGTGAGCCAACCGGGCTAGTAAGTAAAATAACCACAGCCGCCACGCCTTGGATGCCTTCTCATAGTGTTGGTAAACACAATCCATAACCGATTAGCACGAGCATAGAGGCAAGGCAGGTTACCGGGCGCGCGCCTGTGGGATCCACTACCCGCCCCCACCAAGGTGCGCAAAAAAACACGGGTGCCATGCCAGCTGACAAAATCAGCGACCAGAAGAGTCGCCCGCCGAAAGGTTCGTGTGCTCAATAAGCCAGGGCAGGCAATCAATCAGCGTCGGCTGCAACAGCCCCATCATAAGCACGGGCCTCCAAGCTCCCCTCCCTGAACCATCCTCATCCATCACTAACCTGTTGTCTTAACACGGAGTTGGTATTGATTGTCATTTACTGGTGATCACTTCGCAATCTTTCCCAAGGAAGATTTAGTCCATGCACAAACTATCCAAACCATAAAATACCATTGAACCTATCTGATAATCATTTACAATCGCGCTCTGTTTTCATAAGGAGAAACACTGAATGGCTGCCCGACTCACTGCATTCCGAACCTTACTTTCATTAACGATGGCCGCACCTTTCACCATTCATGCCGCACCAAAATCGCTGGATGAATTGGTTGTGGTTGGCAGTCGGGCGCCAGCTCAAATCAGTCAGATTCCGGGTTCTGTCTGGGTGTTGGAAGACGAGGAACTGGAAGAACAGTTCCGCGCCGGCCAGGATTTGAAGACAGTGATCGGGAAACTGGTGCCAAGCATGGACCTGGCTCCGGAAACCCGCACCAACTATGGCCAGAACATGCGTGGGCGCAGTGTGTTGGTGATGATTGATGGTGTGTCGCTCAATGGCTCCCGTGGGCTTAGCCGGCAGTTCGATTCTATCGACCCGTTCAATGTGGAGCGCATAGAGGTGCTCTCTGGTGCCACAGCAATATACGGTGGCGGCAGCACCGGCGGTATCGTCAATATCATCACCAAAAAAGGCCGGGAGGGCGATACCCAGTTCAGCACCGAAGTAGGTGTTTCCAGTGGTTTCAATGACACCGAAGATCGAAAGTTCCGGTTTGGCCAATCCATCGCCGGTGGTACTGATACGGTCAAAGGCCGCCTGGCTATTGCAACCGAGGACAACGGTGCAATGTACGATGGTGACGGTAATCCCATCATGCCAGACATTTCCCAGACAGATCTGCAGTACAACCGCAGTGTAGACGTACTGGGCAGCACCCAGATCCGTATTAATGAAAATCAGAGTCTGGATTTAACAGCTCAGCTCTACAACTCCCGTTATCAAGGAGATCAGGGTGTCTGGCTGGGGCCCAATCTTTCCGAGATCAACAACCCTGAAATTCGTGACGGTTTCTCCAGCGACCGAGTTCCCCAAACTGAGCGCTACATGTTCAATCTGGCGTGGCAGCATCTGGACTTTTTAGGCCACACGGCTTATGTGCAGGCTTCCATGCGTAACGAAGAATCGAGCTTTCACCCCTACCCTTATCAACGCTCAACGTTTCCCCAAAGCTACTTTGGCGCTTCAAGCCAGGACACACGCCAATACCTGCTCAAAGGGCTTCTGGTAAAGGATTTTGGTAGTGTTCAGCTTAACTATGGCATCGACCTTGACCGGGAAGACTTCTCCGCCAGCCAAATGATTTTCGATAACGCCACCTCGTTCCCTAGTGGTGGCTTAGTGTATGACGAACAATTCACGGTTGATCGCTATCCCGACTACCGTGTAGAAGGCATCGCCGCGTATTTTCAAGCTGAATGGCAGGCCACTGAAAGGCTTCAGCTGAACGCAGGCGTCCGTCAGCGGCATGCTCGTCTCGACATGGACGACTTTGTGGGCACCCAGCAAGCGGTTGAGGTGGAGCGTGGGCTGGCAACAGGTGCAGATGCCATTCCAGGGGGCAAGAGCGATTACGATGTAACTCTGCTGAATGCCGGTGCCATCTACAATTTGAACGACGATCACCAGGTTTGGGCCAACGTGAGCCAGGGCTTTGAAATTCCAGACCCAGGTAAAGTAGCCGGCCGGGGTAATTACAGCTTGGTGGGTGGCCGCTACGTGTTAACCAACTCCCTGAATATTAGCGACAACCCGATACCCGGGTTGAAAACCAACCAGATGGAGCTGGGCTGGCGCACCTATCAGGCCCGGTGGGATGCGCAGGTAGCGGCCTACTACACTTGGTCGGACAAAGAAGCCGTAACCAACCGAACCTCGTTAACAGTAGATGTAGTTGATAACAAAACCCGCGATTACGGCGTCGAAGGCGCACTCAGCTGGCGAGCCAACGAGCAGTGGTCTTTGGGCAGCACCGCTCACTATGTACGCTCTGAAGTGGAAGACGCAAATGGCGACTGGCAGAAGAACGTCGTGACCGCCGCGAGCTTACCGAATGCCACTGCTTTCGTTCAGTGGAGAGACACTCTCAACTCCGTTCGGCTCCAAGGCTCCCATGCCTTCGATATTGATGACGACGCCGGGGATGAAGTCGACGGTTACACGACGTTTGACCTGCTGACCGCTCGGGAACTTCCTCTGGGTCGCATCAATTTCTCTGTCTCCAACCTGCTCGACAAACAGTACGACACGGTATGGGGTCAGCGCGCCCAACTGTTCTACGGCTTTGAAAAGCTGTTCGACTTCAAGGGTCAGGGGCGCACCTACACCCTGACCTATTCCGTGGACTATTGATTGCATGTTGAAAGGTTATTGCTTCGGGCGCGCTCTGCGAGCCCTTGCTCTCATGTTGATTTGCCTCAACGTCTGGGCAGACACTGCAGTTTCACAGAATGCTGAAAAGCTACAGTTCAACGAAACGCCTCAACGAATTGTGGCTCTCAATTGGTGGTTGGCCGAACACCTTTTGGCACTGGATGTCACGCCAGTGGGCATGGCGGATTCAGAGGGCTACCGGGAATGGGTGGCGGAACCGGCGGCACCTGAGTCGGTAAAGTCTGTGGGTCGCCGGCAGGCACCCAATCTGGAAGCTATCCGAGCACTGGAACCGGATCTGATTCTGGTAACTGGACATCTAAAGGCCGCAGTGCCGGCTCTTCAGGCAATTGCGCCAACGCTGGTACAAACCACCTATGACACTGGCTCGAACCCTTGGGAAAGAGCAAGGGAACACTTACTTGCTTTAGGAAAAATATTAAACCGTGAAGATAAAGCCCGGGCGGTCATTGCTCAAGCGGATAAAGATCTTTCAGAAACACGGCGACAGCTATCAGAGGCCGGTTTAGCGAATCAGCCTGCATTTATCGTGCGCTTTCTGGACGACCGCCGTGTGCGAATCCATGGCGAAAACTCCATGCTCAATCAAGCACTGGAACAGGCAGGGCTTAACAACGTTTGGCATCGCCCCACTAACGTATGGGGTTTTACTCCAGGGACCCTCGCAGACTTAGGGGGCCATTCGAATGCCTGGCTGATTTATATAGAACCCTGGCCGGATGCCGATAGACAACGGCTGCAAGCCAGCGGCCTCTGGCCTTATGTACCCATGGCGAAAACGGGGCGCATCACCGGTGTTGGACCTGTGTGGACGTTCGGTGGCGTAATCAGCGTACCTAGAATGGCGCAAATGTTGGCTGAAAAGCTTATGAAAGGTACTCAGGAGCTGCAACCATGAGCCTGGTAACGTCACCGCATTATTCACCGCTACGGCTGATCACCCTTACATTGTCGTTACTGCTGGTGGGGCTGCTACTCTCTCCTGCAACCAGCCTCGACAACCTGGCTCGCCTGCCCGGCGCCTTGGCACTCTCTGCCTCCGCAAGCTTTGAGCAGGCCGTACTGCATTACACCTTGCTGCCAAGACTATCCATAGCCTTACTAACCGGCGCAGCCCTTGGGCTGGCAGGCACACTGGTACAACAGGTACTGCGCAACCCAATGGCGGCACCCACCACTTTGGGCGTCGCTGCCGGAGCCCAACTGGCTTTGGGACTGGTCATGTTGTTAGCGCCCTCTCTGCTTGTGTGGCGAGAGGCTTGGGCAATGGCTGGTGGGCTGGCAGCCCTTGCACTGGTGTTGCTTATGGGAGCACGCCGCGGGTTTGATCCGCTAACCCTAACCCTGTGCGGTCTGATCGTTAGCCTCTACCTTGGGGCTATCAACACGGTGATTTTGTTGTTCAACCAGGAACAACTCGCCGGGCTGTTTATCTGGGGCGCTGGGGAACTCAGCCAGAATGACTGGCGCAGCACCATCGAGTTACTGCCTCGTTTGGCTGTTGCAGCTGGTATTGCATTGGCTCTCTGGCGCCCACTGCAAGCGCTGGATCTAGGCACGGAGGGTGCGCGGTCGTTGGGACTTTCTCCGGGCATCACCCGTGTTCTGACGCTAACGTTGGCGGTGTACCTAACGGCTCTGACAGTCAGCCACGTGGGCGTTGTTGGCTTCATTGGTTTGGCAGCACCCGCAATCGTTCGATTGCTGGGAGCTCGCACTCTGCGACAACGCATGCTGGCTAGCACACTGACCGGCGCACTGATTTGTTTGATAGCTGACGGAATTGCCCAGCAGTTAACTCTTGTGTTCGGACATTTACTATTCCCTACCGGAGCGGCGACCGCACTCATAGGGGGGCCGGTGCTGCTATGGGTGCTAACACGCAATCGGCTAATGCCGGCACGCCCCGCCGAGCCAGTGTCGATAACGCCTAGCCGAAAGGACTTTTCGAAAACCGGCTTACTAGTGATGGGCCTGATTACGCTGGCTAGCCTCGCGACCACCCTGTTACTTGGCCCATCCTGGGCAGGTTGGCAGTGGACTCATTTTGGCGACGAGACAGCCTTGCTCGCCATGCGAATGCCCCGAATGACCACAGCATTAATGGCCGGAGGCCTGCTCGCCGGAGCTGGCGTCATCGTTCAAAGACTAACCCGTAACCCTATGGCCAGTCCGGAGCTACTAGGCATCAGCACGGGTGCCGCCATGGGCATGGTTGTGCTTACGCTGAGCTTTGGCTCTGGCAGCCGTACTTTGCAGATTCTGGCTGGCGGCCTTGGCGGCACTCTCGTTCTTTTGGCGCTCTTATTATTGAGCCGGCGCAGCAGTTTCTCTCCACAGCGCTTGCTTCTAGGTGGCATAGCGCTGTCGGCGCTGCTGGATGCGGGCACTCGTATGATATTAGCCGCGGGGGATGCTCAGGCTATTGTGCTGCTCAACTGGCTGGCGGGATCCACGTGGCTCTCTGGCCAAACCGATGCGTGGGTGCTTGTTGTAGTCACCCCTGTTCTGGCATTTATGGCAATTCTAGCAACCCGGTGGCTAGACATGATGCCTTTGGGTGACAGCACCGTTAGCTCTCTTGGCCTGCCACTGGCGCCAGCCCGCCTCCTTCTTCTGTTGTTAGCGGCACTCATGACAGCAGCCGCTACCCTGGTGGTCGGGCCCCTGTCGTTTGTCGGCCTCATGGCACCACATCTGGCGCGACTATTGGGTTATCAGCGGGCTCTGCCACAGTTGTTGGCTGCCTTTGTTATTGGCAGCCTGCTAATGCTCTGGGCCGACTGGCTCGCGCGCTCTGTGGTGTATCCACACGAGTTGCCCGCCGGTTTGGTAGCCACACTGATTGGAGGGGGGTATTTCCTGATGCGAATGTACCGAATGCCAAGTCGGCACTGATCTCGAAATCATATTCCCGGAAAACCGAATTCATTAAGAGAATCTGAATTATGTTTACCCTAGACGCTGTCAGCTACCGACTGCCTGAGAAAACCTTGCTTCACCCCATCGATCTGCGTATCGCCTATGGCCAAATGGTTGGGCTGGTTGGTCATAACGGTTCCGGTAAATCAACACTAGTGAAACTACTTGCCCGTCAGCTAAGACCCTCTTCCGGTCAGATCACGCTGGATGATAAAGACATACACCAATGGGGAAATCGACCTTTTGCACGTCAGGTGGCGTATCTGCCTCAGCAGCCACCCGCCACTGATGGTTTGACCACCCGTGAATTAGTGCGTTTTGGTCGTTATCCCTGGCATGGCGCTTTGGGGCGTTTCTCACGAGAAGATGAGACACAAGTGGAACGAGCCATGACGCTCACCGACACTGAAGCCTTTGCTAACCGTAGCGTGGATGAGTTGTCTGGTGGCGAACGACAAAGGGTCTGGCTGGCTATGCTGCTGGCCCAGAATGCACGCATTTTGCTGCTGGATGAACCCACTTCAGCGCTCGACGTAGCCCATCAACTGGAAGTGCTTTCTCTTGTTCGCAGGCTAGGCAAGGAGCTGGATATGGGAATTGTTGTTGTGTTACACGACATCAATATGGCGGCTGGTTTTTGCGACCATTTGGTTGCGCTACACAGTGGGCGGCTGTTGACGGAAGGCTCTCCGGATCAGCTGATGAACGAGCAAACCCTGAAAGACATTTATGGGGTTTCCATGTCCATCCTGCCCCACCCCCACCGTAAAGGCGCTCGTATCGCGGTGGCGTGAGTTTTCGTGAATTAGCGTGTTTCTGGGAGCAGTGCGCCCTTGGGTGGGCGGTCGATATGAGGGCAATTTCCGCACAGCGGCAGGCCCGGCAAACGATAACGTATGCAACAGAGCCTTCTTTGTCGCAGCGGTTCACAGGTCTCCCCCCGCTCCACATAACGAACTGGGTTAGCCATAGGATTGAGATGCCCACTGGGGCGCTTATTCAGTTCAATCAGTTGACGGCCATCCGCCAACGTTTGATGCGGCACGCCGCCGGCCTCTAACGAGCGAACAAGCCTCTCAAAATAGGTAGCCGCGTTGCTCCATAGCACACGACGTGAAATCTTGATGTGATCGCACCAACCATCAATCAAGGGAGAGAAATTGTTATCCATCAATTCCCGAAAACGCTCGAATGGATTCTCTGGAGTCACCTGGAATGACTGGCCACCGTGCGGTAACCGGAACGCAGCAGGCACACCGCCTTCCCCCATAATCACCTCAATCTTATCGAGAGCCACAGGTAATTCGTGCCCAGCAATCAAGTTGGCAGCCGCCACAGGTACGATCAACTTTGCAAAATAATGTTTGGACCAAAGAGAGATCAGCGCTCGCTGATCATCACCAGAATGCGATTTTTGATATTCACAAAGCAGCCGCCTCAAACCCTCTTCGGAAACAAGATCTGTCGCAGGAATTCCCTCACGCTGATCTTGCCCCTGCAAAACCAGCACACTCCCGTAAGGTTTTAGGTCACCGGTAAACAGAGAAGAAAGAACAGGTATAGTCATAGCGGATCTGCGTAACTCTCAGGTGAAGTCTGCTAAAAGGCGGGGGTTAAAGATAATGAGAATTGTTTAGATTATACACGGAAAGATGAAAATAACGAGCTATTTGCCGAACGTGGTAGCGTTAAAATCAATTGGAATGTTGAAAACTTGTCGTCGTCGCCATGACTCGAACATCACATCTTAGACTTTAAGCGGAGGGCTTTAACTAATTGTACTAGAAGGAAAGTATGGAGGCGCGGGCCGGAATCGAACCGGCGTACACGGAGTTGCAGTCCGCTGCATAACCACTCTACCACCGCGCCGGAAAAGATCGAAGGAATCGGATCTTTGTGCTCTCAGGTGGGAGTTGAGAGACTTGAAATAATTGGAGCGGGAAACGAGATTCGAACTCGCGACCTCAACCTTGGCAAGGTTGCGCTCTACCAACTGAGCTATTCCCGCTTTTCGTTACCGAATTAATGCCTCGACAACGGATGCGTATTCTACGGATTACGGTTCTTGCGTCAATACCTTTTTTAAGTTTTTGTTTTACGGGCAGTTTACGAACAAATTTTAACCAGTAACGCTCTGCAACTTCAGCGCATCTAGATCGCGGGGCTCAACGCCCAAATCCCGCCATTTTTCAGGGTGACAGGTGAATAGCAGTATTTGGTGCCGGGTAGCGGCGTCAAACAGGATGCGCTTCATGCCATCCAAGCGCTGTGCATCACTGTGGACCAAGGTGTCATCCAAAATGATCAGCGTTGGACGCCCTGCTTCCCGCAACAAGTCGGCGTAAGCCAACCGGCTGATCAGGCCCATTTGTTCCCTGGCGCCGTAACTCAGTTCCGCCATCTGGCCCAGTTCGCTGCCACGGCTGAACTTGCCAGGCATTAGGTTTTCATCCACTTCCAGACTTGCCTCTGGAAACAGTACAGTTAGGTAATGATCCAGGTGTTTCTGCAGCGGAGCCTGCAGCCGGCGCGTAAGGGCTTGGCGCTTTTCTTTTAATAGGTTCAGCAGCAAGTTCAGCGCCTTCGCACGGCGATCCAGTTCACGGTAGCGGCGATGGGCGTGTTCCAGCTCGGCCATTTTCTCGTTGCATTGCTCTTCCAGCCCTTCTGCGCCCCAGGCCTCTAGCCTTGCTTTGATCTCACTCAGCTCCACGGCACGCTTTTGCTGAGCACTTTCCTGATGCTCCGCGGTGGCCTGGTATCGTTCAATATCCTGCTTTAAGAGTTCCGGTCGAGCTTCGCTGATTTTCGCTTCCCGCTCTTTTAGCGCCGTCTCTAGTTCTAGCTGCTGCTTTTCTGCGGTGATGATATCCCGGGCAAGCTCTTCTTTCTGCTGTTGGCGCTCAGGGCTGTTTAGCTCCTCTGTCATTCGCTGCCACTCGCGGTGGGCTGTCTCACTGGCATAGCGAGCTTTCAGCAACTGGGTTTCATGGTCGCGTTGCCGGGATTCTGCATCCGCCAGCCGTTGCTCCGTTTGCTTCAGCTCGGCTTCCACATGGCTTAGGGACTTATTGTCTCCTTCAGTGGCAACGGGCAAGGCTTCAAGCTCTGCCGTGCGGGCAAGCAACTCGGCCTCTACTTCTGCCATCACTGAGCACAGCTGTTCAATGCCATTGGCGGCCAGGGATTTCAAAAGCTCATCAAAACGTTGTATCTGCGCCTCTGCATCCTGCAGCCGGGCCTGTTTCTGTTCAGCGGCTTCAACAGACTCAACCTTTAGGGTGGCCAATTGCTGAACGAGTGAGTGCTCCAGCCGCTCAAGCTGGCGGCGAAGGCTTGCTAGCTCATCACCGCCAGGCTGAATTCCAAGGCTGCCCACGCCGGGAATGTCGAGTACACCTTGTTCCAAAAGAAGCTTTTCGCCCTGCCCCTCAATGCTCAGGCCATTAAGAGCCAATTTTTTATCTGGGTTCAGATTCCAGCTTACGCGAGTGGCCACCGTTTGAGTGCGAATATTCGCGTCGTCTAACTCGCGCTGTGTTTGTTGTAACTGGCGTAGCGCACCCGCGTCGATCTGGTTTTGCTGTTTTTGATTTCGGGCGCTGTCTAGCGATGTTTGAATGCCCTTGGCCTTTTCCTGGTTTTGTTGCAGCTTGGCTAGCTCTGTTTTTAACCGCTCACAGTCTTTTTGCAGGCGTTCCTGCTTATCTCTGAGATGAGCCTGTTTCACCGCTGCAGTGGCGAGCTGGTATTGACCGCGAGCGTTTTCAACGGCGGCTGCCAGTTCCGGGCTGGCGAGCTCTTCGCGCTCAAGCTCTTGTTTTGCTTTCTGGCGGCTCTGGTGGCGCTGCTCCAACTGTTCGCTTTGGTTGCGCCAATGAGCTTGGCTTTGCTGCAATAACGTGAGGTTCTGCTGTAAATGCTTCAGGGAATCGAGGCCACGGCTCTGTTGCTCCTGCAGTGCTTCAACGTCGCGGTATTTGGTTTGTGCCAGTTGCATGCTACGCCGGGCTTCTTCCCAAGGCCGCTCCTGATTGGCTTTGTCATGCTCGATTGCCAAACTGCCAAGGCGATCAACCTGTGCCCGATATTGCTCAACCCGGGCTTTCAGGTCAGACACCTGTTCCTGCAGTGTTTCCCGGTCGTTAGCTAGAGTTAAGTAGTCGCCCCGTGGTTTTCCGGTGGCGGTCAGTAGCTCCTTTCTCTGCTGCTCGACTGATTGAATAATCTCGTCGCCGCCTGTACTGGCTACTTCACCCACCAGATTGTTCAATGCAGATTTTAAATGACCGCCAGCGTGTTGCACGGCTTTTTCGATATCCTGCCCAGTACCCTGCTCAACCCAGAGCAAACCTGGAATACCCCAGTGCTCTTCTTTGCTCGCGCCTTTCTTGGGGAATTGATAGCCAAGCAGTTCAGCAAGTTTTTCTTCGGCCTCTTCACCACTAAAGCCTTCACCATCGATCAACAAGTCACAGCGATGTCGTTTGAGAAAGCGCTTGTCCAATTGCCAGTTCTGGCCACGGTGTTCAAATACCAGTTGAACGGTGGGTGCCGCTGAGGAATCCCCCCAGGGCGCGAGATCTTCCGCCGACTTTGACCGATAACGCTCAAAGAAAGCCGCTCGAATGGCCCGAACCAGAGTGCTTTTGCCGGATTCGTTGGGGCCGTGAATCAGGTTGATACCGGGTTGCAGGTTGCCGAGTTCAACGGCATGTCTAAACTGTCGGAACTGTTCCACTCGAAGGTGCTGTAGCTTCACTGGGCCACCTCCGTATCGTTCGATATGAGCAAGCCGGCCAGAATGGCCAGTGCATCCCGTGCAACCTCCGCATCGTCATCCGCATTCACAGCTTGCTGCCCTTCTCGTAGCTCTTGAACCACTTCCCCGAGGTAGCCGTCTGCATGCAATGCGGCAATATCATCCTCAGTTGGTTCCAGCTGCAGCCCAGCGCGATCACAGGTAACACTGCGATACTTTGCTTCAGCGATGGAGAGCGCATCGGTCAGCTTTTGATCGCCGGCCAATGTAAGAGTGCCGTCTAGCTTCAGGTCTAAAACCGAGGCTTCGGGCAGTTCATTTATTCGGTTCAGCAACTCATCCAGATCAGACGGTACGGATAAGCTTTCTCGCCACTGGTGCCATTGATAACGGGCGGTTTCATGGCGAGTAACTGTTGGGGTGGCGCCTGGCTGTTCTATATCAACAATTAGCACGTAGCCGGCGTCGTTATTTCGGAAGCGCTCCGGCTCATGTGTGCCGCTATACCAAGTGCGCTGGTTAATCTCTTTAACACCGTGCCAGTCACCCAGGGCCAGGTAATCCAGTTTTGCAGTTTCTGTTCGATTGGGGGCAATGGGATTGGTTGAATCTATGTCATCAGGCAGAACGCCCTGCACGCTGCCGTGGCCCAGACCTATGCGCAGTAGGTTTGGAGCGGTTTCTATACTGTCGAATGGCTGAGTTAGGTCGCCGTAGGTATGGCGCTGTGTAAGAGGTCCCGCCAGCACAACCATACCCTGCTCGGGCAAGGGTACAATACCTGACTCAAGCGCAAGGTGTACGTTATCCGGAACGGCGTTTAACCGCCTTGCCCGTGTCCACACACTCTCCGCCAGCGCTGCATCGTGGTTGCCGGGAAGCATTACCCAGGGGCCGTTAAAGCCACGGGTGGCGTTAAACACCCGCCGAATGGTGCGATCAGACACGGTTTGCGCATCAAACACGTCACCCGCCACCAGTACCGCATCGCACCCGTGCTCTGTGGCCAACGCGGCCAAGCGCTCTATGGCGTCGTAGCGAGCCTCCACAAGTGCTGCACCGTCTTCAGTGTCGAACCGGCTGTAGGTTCGGCCCATTTGCCAGTCGGCTGTGTGTAGAAATTTTGGCACCTGCTTTCTCCTTGCTCTTTATCATTAGCGACCAGCGGCTTATCGCCAGCAGGCGAAACAGCTCGTCGCACAATACAGGCTTGCGCGGCGGCCATAAAGAATTGCCACAACCGGCGTGTTACACTCAACCCAACTCAACGGGGTGCTGGGCAAATGCCGAGCTGAGACCATACCCGCGGAACCTGATCCGGATTATGCCGGCGAAGGGATTGAGCACTCATCAACTCTGGTGGGGCCCGCAGTATGGTTACCTCTAACTGAATAGATGTTCTCAATTTATTGCTGAGGTTACACCACCATGCTTATCCGGGCGTTTACGCTTCTTCTGCTCGCCATCACCTCTGTGCCTGCAATTGCCGAAAAGGCCGCAACCCTAACAATCTATACCCACCCGTCTTTTGCAGCTGAATGGGGCCCGGGGCCAGCCGTTAAAGAAGCCTTTGAGCAAACTTGTGACTGCCAGATTCACTATGTAGTGCTCAACAGCGGTGGCGACATTCTCCAACGCCTGCGCCTTGAAGGCGAAAGCACCCAGGCCGACCTGGTTCTGGGTCTGGATACCGCCACCATGGAGACAACACGACAGACCGGCCTGCTGGGCAATCATGAAGCGGACTTGGCTGCCCTTGAGTTGCCTATAGATTGGAAAGACCCGGTGTTTGTACCCTACGACTGGGGCTACTTCGCGTTTGTTTACGATACAGAGCAATTGCCCAATCCACCGGAAAGCCTGGAGGCGCTTATTGCCGCCCCAGATGATCTTAAGATCATTATCCAAGACCCCAGAACCAGTACCCCCGGCCTCGGCCTGTTGTTATGGATGCGCCACGTATACGGCAATCAGGCTCCGGAAAAATGGCAGCAGTTGAGCGGTAAAATTCTTACCACTACCAAAAGCTGGAGCGATGGCTATTTCTCGCTGTTCATGAATGGAGAGGCGCCGATGATTCTTTCCTACAGCACTTCGCCGGCTTACCACATGGCGGTGGATAAAACCGACCGATACCAGGCTGTTGAATTCAAGGAAGGTCACTATCTGCAAGTGGAAGTTGCGGCGCTGGTGAAATCCTCTGATAAAAAGGAACTGAGCCGGGCGTTTCTCGATTTTATGCTAAGTGCCGATTTCCAGCGCCACATTCCTTTGAAGAATGTGATGTACCCCGCCACAGACTTAGGCGACGAGTTACCGGCTGTGTTCGACCAGCTGATTCAGCCCACAGAAGCTCTTTATTTTGGCCCGAAAGCCGTAAACGAAAACCGTCGTGAATGGCTAAACGAATGGCTTGATGCCATGACGCGTTAACCACATAACATCATGCCCTCTGTGATGAATCCCAAGCGGCACCCTGCACCTTTTAGCCGCCCAGCCTGGCAACTCTGGCCCGGGCTGGCCATTGCTGGCGCGCTGATCGTATTGACAGTGGCTGGGCTGGGCGCATTGATTTGGGAAACATCTCTGCCGAGTGGGAGTGAATTGTGGCAAAACCGTTACTTACGCACGGTCATTACCTTTACCGCTTGGCAAGCATTTCTGTCGGCGGTGCTCAGTCTGCTTGTGGCGGTTCCTGTTGCCCGAATTCTGGCCAGGCAACCCTCATTTCCCGGTCGTTCTGTGTTGCTTCGCTTAATGGAGCTCAGCCTTGTGCTCCCCTCCATTGTGGCGGTGTCTGGCCTAATTAGTGTTTACGGGCGCCAGGGCTGGTTCACGGGGTTAGCCAATGACTGGCTGGGCGTGTCCTGGAACGTGTATGGCATTAACGGCATTGTGCTGGCCCATGTGTTCTTCAACGCGCCCTTGGCCGCACGCATTCTATTGCAAGCGATTGAAAGCGCCCCCGCATCCCAGCGGCGAGTGGCCGCACAGTTGGGGCTTGGCCGTTGGTGGTATTGGCGGGCAGTGGAGTGGCCTGCGGTAAAAACTGTTATGCCCGGCCTTGCTGCCCTGGTTTTCACCCTGTGCTTCACCAGCTTTGCCATTGTGATGACCCTGGGTGGCGGGCCGGCGGCCACCACCATAGAAGTTGCTATCTATCAGTCATTACGATTTGAATTTGATGCCGGCCAGGCCGCCTTGCTTGCCATGGTTCAGCTGGTTATTTGTGGATCTTTGTGGTGGATGGCTGCCCGCCACGGGCTCACCGCATCGCTGCTTCCAGACAGGCGAGTGGCCTCACACCGAAGCAAAGCCGGCAGTTCACTTAAAGCACGCTTAGCAGATAGTGCAGTGCTTGGATGCTTCGTACTTTTTTTGATCATGCCGTTGGCCGCTATTTTACTGAGAGGATTGCCCGGCATGGGCTCGGCTTTCTTCCCGGAAGGCAGTTTTACGGTAAACCCGGCATTGCTCGATGCCACTTTAAGGAGCCTCGCCATCGCCCTGCCTGCAGGGTTGATGTCAGTGAGCGCTGCCTTGCTGATCCTTGCCTGTGGTACGACAACCTCTTGGCCTGCGGTTACCCGGCTTACCGGTGTAGCAGCTTACCTAACCTTGATGGTGCCGCCCCTGGTTCTGGGCACGGGTTTGTTCTTGCTGTTCAGGCCAAGCCTTGGCAGTTCCAGCCAGGGCCTGATATTGGTTACCCTCATCAACGCCATGATGGCCCTGCCCTTTGTGCTGCAAATGCTCAAGGGACCCATGGGGAGCCTGGATTCAGCAAGCCGCCAGCAGGCCGACCAACTTGGCGTGCTGGGTTGGTACCGGTGGCGTTGGCTGCATTGGCCAAGGTTGCGCCGGCCACTGGCTCTGGCCATGGCCTACGGCACAGGTTTGTCACTGGGAGACTTCGGCGTTATCGCCCTGTTTGGCACTCCGGGCCAGCCCACCCTGCCTGTTCTGCTTTACCAGCAATTGGGCAGCTACCGAATTGATGCCGCTGCTGCAACCGGGTTGTGGTTAGTTCTGCTTCTACTCGCACTGTTCAGCTTGTTTAACCGGCTGGGAATTCCAGCTCGCAGATCCAATCACGCGGCTAATTCGCCAAATACAGTTACGGAGCCAGAGCATGCTTGAAGTAAAAAATGTGGTTTTCGCCTATCCCGACCAAAACACGCCCTGGAACTTTCATTTTAGCGTGGAGCCTGGTCAGTGCATCGCCATCCATGGAGCCAGTGGGTCTGGAAAATCCACGTTAATGAATTTACTGGCGGGCTTTCTTCAGCCGAAGTCTGGCGATATTCTTTGGCAGGGCAAAAGTATTCGCAATCACGCGCCTTGGCAGCGGCCGATGACCAGTGTGTTTCAAGAGCACAACCTGTTCGAGCATCTAAGTGTTGAGACAAATATTGGCCTGGGCATTCACCCGGGGTTGAAGCTCACACAGGAAGACCGGCAAGCCATTGAACGCGGCTTACAAAAGGTTGGGCTTGGCGAGTTTGGTATGCGGCTGCCCGGTGATCTCTCTGGTGGCCAGCGACAGCGCGTCGCCCTACTACGGGCAATTCTTCGCCAGCAACCTTTGTTACTTCTGGATGAGCCGCTAACGGGGCTAGACAGCGATGCTGGGGATATTCTGCGGCAATTGTTACTCGAACAAAAAGCCAACGGCACACTCATGGTACTGGCCAGTCACGACAAGGAAGACCGCCGGATACTGGCAGATAGCGCCTGTAATCTCTAAGCTAGTAAACTAACCAACCAACTTTTGGACTTCTGACACCCGTGCCCATCAGTGCCCATCAGTGCCAGCCCCCCAGAAAATCAAAATAATTCCCAGCCCGGAACTCTTCAACCTGGAAGGCCGGCAGGCCAGAACGACACCCTGGCTATCAGGGGCGATTGGACTCTTGCGGACTATCAAGCGCTAAAAAAACAGGTCGAAGACTACTCAGATCAGCAGTGGGAAACCGAACTCATTAACCTAAAAGAACTCGGGCGGATCGATACCGCTGGCGCCTCGCTTCTGGTTACCCTGCTAGGGTCAGAAACCCTCAGCACGCTAGCAAAGCAGAACAAAAACTTGCCACAAGAGCAAAGCGCATTGCTACAGGCCGTGGCGGATGCGATGCAGGAGAAACCAACTCCAGAACCCAAAGGGCTTGGCCCCGTTGCGCAGTTCCTAACAGAGACTGGCCAAACCATGGAGGCCATCTGGCACCTGCTGTATCTTTTAGCGGGGTTTGTTGGCCAAATACTAGCAACACTGTTCACGATTTTACCAAGGCCCAGCCGGTGGCGTGTAACGCCGTTTGTAGCCGCCGTTCAGAGCACAGGGCTCAACGCTCTGCCTATTGTCGCGCTACTCACATTTCTGGTGGGTGCCGTTGTGGCCTTCCTTGGCGCCACGGTGCTCAGTGATTTCGGTGCTACCATTTACACGGTTAATCTAGTGGCTTTCTCGTTTTTGCGTGAGTTTGGCGTTCTGCTCGCGGCGATTCTACTTGCAGGCCGCACTGCCAGTGCCTTCACAGCACAGATTGGTGCCATGAAAGTAAACGAGGAACTGGACGCCATCCGCACACTGGGGCTAGACCCGGTTGAGCTACTGGTAATTCCGAGGGTTCTGGCGATGATGGTGAGCCTACCCATTCTTACGTTTGTCGGAATGCTCGCAGGTTTAATCGGCGGGGCCATGGTCTGTGCTATTGCTTTAGACATTTCGCTGGCCCAGTTTATGGCGATTGTGGAACGGGATATCGCCCTCAAACATTTCCTCGTAGGGATGTCGAAAGCGCCTATCTTTGCCTTTCTGATTGCAGCAGTCGGCTGCCTGGAAGGATTTAAGGTAGGTGGCAGCGCTCAATCGGTGGGCGTGCATACAACCTCCAGCGTGGTTCAATCCATTTTTATGGTTATTCTTATAGACGCTGTTGCTGCGCTCTTCTTTATGGAGATGGGCTGGTAAATCATGACAAACTCAAGCGTTCAACACCCGAACAGCCAGCCCGGCCCAGTGATCGAAGTTAGGGATCTTCACAACCAATTTGGCAACCATGTCGTTCACAAAGACTTGGCATTTGATCTTTTCAAGGGGGAGATTCTGGGCGTTGTGGGTGGTTCTGGTACAGGTAAGTCTGTGTTGCTCAGAAGCATCGTCGGTCTGAACAGACCCTCTGAGGGCCGTATCCGAGTGTTCGGCAAAGACTTGAATGATTTAAGCACCAAAGAGCGTTCAAAAACCGAACAAAGATTTGGCGTTCTGTTTCAACGAGGCGCGCTATTTTCTTCACTAAACTTGCTGCAAAACATTTCTCTGCCATTGATTGAGCATTGCAGGCTGTCTCGCTCCGACGCAGAAGAGTTATCTCGCATGAAGCTGGCGTTGACAGGTTTGCCAGCCGACTCTGCGCTCAAGTACCCGTCGGAACTCTCTGGTGGTATGGTCAAACGGGCGGCCCTCGCCCGATCCTTAGCAATGGATCCTGAAATCCTGTTCCTGGACGAACCAACCGCTGGCCTCGACCCGATTGGGGCCGCGGCTTTTGACAAGCTGATCGTTACTCTCCGGGACGCATTAGGGTTGACTGTTTTTTTGGTCACCCACGATTTAGATACACTGTATACAACCTGCGACAGAGTCGCGGTGCTTTCCCAAAAGAAGGTTTTGATTGCAGACCGGATTGACAAAGTCGCCACAACAGACGACCCATGGATCCAGCACTATTTCCAAGGCCCCCGTGGGCGGGCCGCCAGCTACGCATTCCAGGCTCTAGAACAGAGCCGACAACAAGAGTAAGAGACTATGGAACCGAAAGCACATCACGTGATCATCGGGTTGTTTACGCTGATTACGGTGGTGGCAGCGTTGTTTTTCGCGCTGTGGCTGGCCAAATCATCCTCTGACCGTGAGTGGGCCTATTACGAAATAGTATTCGATCATGCAGTAAGCGGGCTCTCCAAGGGCAATCCAGTGCTCTATACCGGCATTGAGGTTGGCGATGTACTTGATCTTCAACTAGATCCGGACAATCCAAGCCACGTGCGAGTTTTCGTGCGCGTGGAACAAAGCGTGCCTGTGCGGGAGAGCACTCGCGCCGGACTGGTACTGGCCAATATTACCGGCAGCATGAGCGTTCAGTTCAGTGGCGGGAGTAAAGACAGCCCGATACTGGAAGGCAGCAGAGATGATCCGGCGCTGATTACAGCCGAACCCTCCGCGCTTAAAAGCCTTCTGACTAACGGTGATGCACTGCTAACCAAGGCAGAAAGACTACTTACCAACGCGAACAATGTTTTTTCTGAAGAAAACACTGAAAACCTAACTGCCATTTTGAACAACACCCGAGAAGCAAGCGACTCTCTGCTTGGCAATCGTGATCAACTGGCAGCTCTCCTTCAGCGTATGGACGATGCGGGCAAGCGGGCTGCCGAAGCGGCAGACAAGGTTTCTGCCGTGTCCCATAACGCCAACGACCTATTACAAAACGAAGGAAAATCGGTACTGATCAGTATGAGCGCAGCCATGCAAACAGTTCAAAAAACCGTCGCTCGACTTGATGATTTAACCAGGGACAACGAAGGTGCCCTGGATTCCGGGCTGCAGGGTATGGGTGAATTAGCACCGGCTTTAAGAGAGCTCCGTAGCACCCTCAGAAACCTCAACCAGTTCACCCGCCGCCTAGAAGAAGACCCAACGGGCACCATCTGGGGCGGCCCAACGATCAAAGAGGTATCCCAGTGATTAGCACTGCTGCAAAGACACTCAGAGCTGTGGGTGCCGCGTTGTTGGTTTCAGGAACGATGACAGCCTGCACGGTTTTTCCGACCCCGGAAGCGCCAAGAGTAATGGATTTCCCGGTACCGTTGGGACTACAAGAAAGTGCAATCAGCCGGCCTCAAAGCCTCCGTGTGGATACGCCTTTTGCCTCCGAACCCTTTAACAGCACGAGAATTCTAACAAAGCCGGTGCCGTGGGAGTTCCAGGTTTATGGTGGTGTTCGATGGCGGGATACCGCGCCCGTTATCCTGCGCGATATGCTGGTAGGCGCATTCAGAGCAAAAGCAAACTTCCGTGATGTCACTACCGATACCGGCCCCGGCAATACCGACTTAAGCCTAGCTACTGAAATTACAGCCTTTCACACGGTCAGCCAAGGAGACAGCACTCGGGTAACCGTTGCTATCTATGGGCAACTGATCGACAACCGTTCACGGGCAACACTCTGCTCCGACAGCTTCATCGTGTCGACGCCTGCCGGAGACAAGAGCATAGATTCGGTTGTGCAGGCGTTCGGCAGTGCCGGGGAAAGGCTGGCAAAAGAGGTTATCGACTGGGCAAACGCTTGCGAAATATCCCCGAACTAGTCCTTTTCGGGGAATAAATCCGGCCAAGCTGCCTTAAGGTAAAGCCCCATAGACCAGAGGGTTAAAACTGCTGCGATATACAACAGACCTACAGCAATCTCTGATAGAAGTTGTCCCGGAGGAAACGCCAGCAAACCTACAATAGAAGCCATCTGCGCAGTGGTTTTTATTTTTCCGATATATGAAACGGCGACGCTGGCACGACTGCCAATTTCTGCCATCCATTCCCGCAATGCGGATATCACAATTTCCCGACCGATAATTACCGTAGCAGGTATGGTCAGCAGCAGTGCGGAATACTCTTGAATCAGCAACGCTAGCGCGACCGCCACCATCAACTTGTCAGCAACTGGGTCAAGAAAAGCGCCGAAAGGCGTACTCTGATCAAGCTTGCGAGCAAGATAGCCGTCTAGCCAGTCCGTCGCGGCCGCTACGGCGAAAATCGCCGCACTCGCCATATAACTCCACTGCACGGGGAGAAAAAACACCACCACGAAAACCGGGATCATGATGATGCGGGAGAGTGTGAGCAGGTTGGGTAAATTCATACTTTTATGACTCATCGTGCAGTGCTGCGTATATGTTTTCAGCCAGTGATTTACTGATACCTTGAACTTTGGTCATTTCATCAACGCTGGCTTTGCGTAATTCCTGAATGCCGCCAAAATACCGGATGAGTTCGCGGCGACGTTTGGGGCCAACGCCTTCTATCCCTTCTAAAGTAGACTGACGGCGCTTTTTGTCGCGTCCTGCACGGTGCCCGGTAATAGCAAAGCGGTGGGACTCATCTCTTATGTGCTGAATCAGGTGCAGCGCCGGCGAGTCAGCGGGCACACGGAATACGTCGCCGGTCATGGCATCAATCAACTGCTCCATGCCTGCACGCCGGGTAACGCCCTTGGCCACGCCAATCAGCGGTATATCCGAAACCCCAAGCTCATCAAATACTTCCCGAGCAATGTTCAACTGTCCTTTACCACCATCAATAAATACAAGGTCCGGGCGTTTACCCTCACCTGCAACCATACGGCGATAGCGACGGGTCAACACCTGTCGCATGGCATCGTAATCGTCTCCGGCTTTCACCCCTTCGATGTTGTATAGCCGGTAATCACTTTTCAGCGGCCCATTCTCATCGAAAACGACACAGGATGCGACGGTATTTTCACCATGGCTATGACTGATGTCGAAACACTCCATCCGTGACGGCGTTTCCGCAAGCTCCAACATGTCCCGCAAAGCCAGTAAGCGCCGATACACGGTTTCCTTGCTGGCGAGGTGGGTAAGCAAGGTTTGCCGGGCATTTGTCATGGCCAGCTCTAGCCAGCGACGGCGCTCCCCCCGTACATTTCCTCGTATGCGGGTCTCACGGCTTGCGGCCTCGGAAAGCGCCTGAGCAAGGAGGGTCTGTCCTTCAACATCAACCGGCACCAGCACATCCCTCGGAATCTCGCGGCGGGTGTTGCCGCCAAAATAATACTGACCGAGAAAGGCACTCAGCAATTCCCCCTCAGACTGCTCGAGAGAATAGCGGGGGAAGTAGTCCTTGGTTCCAAGAACCCTGCCACCGCGCACAATGATGACCACAATGCACACAACACCGGCATCCTGTGCAATGGCAACCACGTCGGCATCACCACCTTCACCGTCTACCGATTGCTGCTCCTGTACATGGCGCAGATGACTAACCTGATCGCGGTAAGCAGCTGCTTTCTCAAATTCGAGTTTTTTGGCGGCCTCTTCCATGGCATCCATCAGATTTCGAATGATGATCGGGTTTTTGCCTTCCAGAAAAAGGCTCGCGTGGCGGATATCCTGCTGGTAGTCCTCGGGCGAAATATATCCCACACAGGGCGCTGTGCAGCGGTTAATCTGATACTGTAGGCAGGGCCTCGACCGATTACTAAAATAGCTTTCACTACAAGATCTTATACGGAAAACTTTCTGCAATACATTAAGACTTTCTTTCACCGCACCCGAGCTGGGGAACGGTCCGTACCAGGTTCCACCGCCCTTTTTTGTGCGCCCACGCCTATAAGTCAACGAGGGATAATCGCTGTGGGCAGACACGTAAATATAAGGATAAGACTTGTCATCCCGGAGCAGGATGTTATAGGGCGGGCGCAGAGACTTGATCAAATTCTGCTCAAGCAGGAGCGCTTCTGTCTCACTGCCAGTAATGGTCACTTCAATGGAGGCAATTTTTGCGACCAGCGCTTCAGTCTTAGGTGCCAGGCCAGTCGTACGAAAATAGCTGCTGACCCGTTTTTTCAGGTTTCCGGCTTTTCCTACATACAACACGGAGCCGGCGGCATCGTACATGCGATAAACGCCGGGTCGTTCCGTCAGCTGTTTCAGAAAGTGTTTACTGTCGAACTCCCTGCTGCTTTCACTCGCGGAATCAGACCTGGTGGGCATCAAGTAATCCGTACCGCACAGCCATTAGGGCCAGTTCAACATCACTGGAAATTTCTAGCTTCTCAAAGATCCGGTAACGGTAGCTGTTCACGGTTTTTGGGCTAAGGCAGAGCCTATCGGAAATGTCCTGTACTTTTTGGCAGTCCACTACCATCATGGCTATCTGCATCTCGCGTTCAGACAAGCGATCAAACAGCGATGACTCGCCCTCTTCCTCCCTATCGCCACCTAGCTGTTTCAGAGCCATTTTTTGGGCAATTTCAGGGCTGATGTACCTCTGTCCTGAGTGAGCCATACGAATAGCACGAACCATTTCGCGGATATCCGCGCCTTTGGTGATGTAAGCGGTAGCTCCGCTTTGCATAACCCGAGCGGGATACGGATCGTCGGCGCACGCGGTTACCACGATCACCCGGATGGTATCATCTAGCCTCAGGATTCGCCGCGTAGCTTCCAGGCCACCAATACCTGGCATCCGGATATCCATCAGTACGATATCCGGGCGGTTTTTGCGTACAAACTCTATAGCGCCTTCACCAGACGAAGACTGACCGATAACATCAAGATCTGGATCATCCGCGAGCATTCGGGTTATCCCGGAACGAACCAGCTCATGATCATCTACAACCAATACCCTGACCAAAATCCACCTCGCACAACACTTTCAGAAATCAGCGAGATTGTACCGTTTACAAACGTCCCCGGGTAGGTTCAAACGGAAATACTCTGTGAGGCTAACCAATCACTTGGGTACACCAAGCCCGGCGGTATTATCAACTGGATCAAACCAGACAACTAGATCGCCCCGGCGAATGGCCGTCAATACACGGCTCCGCTCGGCTAAAGGGCTTTCGGTATCGTTCAATCCGTGATAGCGGGTGCAGTACTCTTCTGCCAAACCATTCAATTGATCCTCTGACAGAAGCTCCTTGTCTACAATGAACTTTTCCTCCCGAGGATCGGGTTGTGGCTGGTGTGCGGTTTCGTCGCTCATACAATCTCCTGTGATGACTCCATCTTAGGGACTATGCCTGCTAAGGAGAACCCTTACCCACTTTCAAAACCCGGGACGATTCTCTATTATCCTTGGTTTCAAAATCGTTTGGATGCTAATGAACGCCTTAGTTTTTCGCCTCACACTCCCTGTTCTGTTCGGCTACCTCCCGCTCGGCATGGCTTTTGGGATTCTGTTCACCACCCAGCTAGACTATGCATGGTGGGCCGCTCCCCTTATGGGCGTGGTTATCTACGCCGGTGCCGGCCAAATTCTAGCGGTCAGCCTCCTCGCTGCCAACGCGGGTTTGCTTGAGGTGTTCATTGCTATGTTCGTGCTCAACGCTCGCCATCTTTTCTACGGCCTGTCTTTGCTCGGACAGTTTAGGGGCGCGGGCTGGCGCAAGCTTTACCTGATTTTTGGGCTAACCGACGAGACTTACTCACTACTCACTAGTCGGCCCCGCTCTGAGGACACAATACACGAGCTGGATGTGGACTTCCGAATCACCGCATTCAATCAAGTCTATTGGGTGATTGGCTGCATTCTGGGGGCGCTACTGGGGCGCAATGTGGCATTCGATAGCACCGGCATTGAGTTTGCCCTTGTGTCTCTGTTTATCGTACTGACGATCGAACAGTTCAAAGCCCTGGGGGACGCATTTCCAGTATGGGCCGGAGCAGCCGCTGCGGGTATTGCCATGGTGCTATTGCCACCGACGCATCAGCTAATTGGCGCCATCGCCATAGTGACTGCCGTGCTCTTGTTGCAATACCGGAACATGCGAGCCAGATCCTACACGGAGGGCGACAGCCATGTCTGAAACAGGCTATCTAGTTGCATTCATTGCCGTTGCTGCAATTGCGACTTTTGCAACCAGAATCATTCCGTTCCTGTTTTTCGAGCGTCATACCGAGCACCCTCTTATCAAACACCTGGGGCGCTACCTGCCAGCGGCCGTTATGGCCTTACTGGCAACGGTTTTTTTACAGCGTTCGGGGGATTGGTCAGCAACAGTGCCAGGGCTTGATGCCATTCTGGCCGGTGCGCTGGTGGTGATCGTTCACCTATGGCGCCGCAATGCCCTGCTCTCTATCGCCGCAGGCACCGCGACCTATATGGTGATACGCCAGACAGGCGTACTGGGCTCAGGGTTTTTTGGCTGAGCGTTGCCTCAGCGCTGCGCTTCCAGATTAGCAACCAGCCTGGAGTCACTTAAAGCAGCCGTGCGATGTTTCACCACGCCTTTGTACTCAGAACTTTCAATCATTGCCAAAAATGCACCGATTGACGGATAACGTACCAGCAATACCTGATCCCAAGACTCGTCTGGCGGCGCGATGAGAGAGCCAACACTTCGACCAGACCAAATAACCTCGGCGCCCACGGCGCTAACGCTGGCAGCCGCTTCCCGCATATAAAGCTGATAAGCTTCACGCCCGCTCAGCTCGGGAACCTCGTCGTCATAGCTTGCCTTGTCCCGAAACCTTAGCAAGTTGAGCATCACCACCGGCTGATCTTTTGGGGTGTCTGCCAAAACCTGCTTCAGCTGCTCCGGCGTGGGGTTTACGGTGTTCATGCTGGCCCTTTTGTTCGGATACGTTGCACATCACTATAGCTCACCCATCAAGGCTTACGGCAATTGATTTCATTACCTTTCGGTCAGATCTGATCTAACCAGCTCGGGTAGCAGGCTACACATTCCTCGGCGTATACTGCCCATAGCCCATTAGGTACAACCTTCACTCACAGCCCATGGCCACTCCGAATGGATCTAATCAACCTTTTCCAGCAAACACTGGAAACCACACTCCCAGTTTTTGCCATGGTGTTTATCGGACTAGGTCTGCGCAAAGTGGGCTGGATTGACGATGCGTTCGTTCACACGGCTTCTGCGTTGGTTTTCAAAGCCACACTGCCAACTCTGGTTTTTCTAAGTATCATAAAGGCTGATCTTCGCACCTCCCTGAACCCGGGGCTGCTTACCTTCTACCTTATTGCCACCTTGGCTAGTTTCGCACTGGCATGGGCCTGGGCACGCTGGCGCATTACCCGCGAAGATCGTGGCGTGTATGTTCAAGGATCGTTTCGGGGCAACTGCGGCATTGTTGGCTTGGCATTGGCCGCAAACTTGTATGGCGATTTTGGACTATCGGCGGGCAGTATTCTCCTGGGAGTGGTTATTCTGTCTTACAACGCACTTTCGGTGATTGTGCTCGCGGCGTACCAGCCAGGACAATCCCCCGAATGGCGGCGCATCCTCCAGGACATTCTGAGAAATCCACTGATTCTCTCTGTGTTCGCAGCTATTCCAGTGGCCTGGCTTAACCTGAGATTACCAGAATGGGTGCTAACCAGCGGAGACTACTTCGCTTCCCTCACCCTACCCCTGGCACTATTGTGCATCGGCGCAACGGTTTCGTTTAGTGCTCTGCGCACCGACAGCTCAACTGCATTCAGTTCTGCGCTGATGAAAATGGTGGTACTTCCAGCACTTTGCACCGGCACCGCGTGGGCGGTGGGGTTTACCGGTGCCGAACTCGGTTTGCTGTTTCTATTCTTTGCGAGCCCGACGGCGGCCGCCAGTTTTGTTATGGCTAAGGCGCTGGGTGGGAACGACAAGCTAGCGGCAAATATCATCGCAATAACCACGCTGATGGCGAGTGTCACCATTACCGTGGGGGTTTTTATCCTCAGAGGTGCTGGGCTGATTTAGTGTCAATTTTAAATCTCGTACGTTTGATAGCAAAACAGGGGCATTTGTAATGGAAGCAAAACCATTCTCCCAAGCCTGTGAGAACAACAAACAGGTTATTCTCGAAAGAATCGCTGACGTATTCAGTAGCTCAAAAACCGTTCTGGAAATCGGTACAGGTACCGGACAACACGCCGTTCATTTCGCCCGGAACTTACCGCATCTTACTTGGCAGCCCAGTGATCATCCCGAGAACCACCAACTGTGTCTTCCCTGGATCACGGAGGCGGAACTCGACAACATTAACGAACCACTTGCCCTAGATGTAAGTGCCGGCCATTGGAACCTGCCGCCAATCAACGGCGTGTTTTCTGCCAACACGGCACACATCATGTCGTGGCCGAACGTTGAGGCCATGTTCCGAGGCGTGCCAACTAAACTACAACAAGGCGACGCCTTCTGTTTGTACGGCCCGTTCAATTACAACAGGCAATTTACCAGTGCCAGCAACCAGCAGTTCGATGCCTATCTAAGGCAACAAGATCCCGCGATGGGAATTCGGGATATAGACGACCTGAAATTCCTCGGCGATGCAAACGGGCTGGAGCTAGAAGCAGACTTTCAGATGCCGGCAAATAATCGCCTGCTGGTGTGGAGAAGGCTTTAATCCGAACACGGTACCTATCCAATGAATTACTCTCTTAGACAAGTGCGACCAGACGAAATTGACTGGCTCTACGAACTGAACCGGGAGTCCTTTCTTGATGTAGTGGTTCGCCAATTCGGCAACTGGGATGAAGCCTTCCAGCGACACATGTTTTTCTCTAAATGGGAGCAGCCAAGGCCAGCTCAAATTATTCAGATTGGAGGGCATCGAGCCGGTGTTGTAATTTTAGAACAACTGGAAGAGTGCAACTGGCTACACGAGATCCAGATTTGCCCGGGCTATCAAGGGCAAGGTTTAGGAGCGACACTTATGCGTGAACTGCTGGCAAATGCCCGCTCAAGAAGCGTGCCGCTTCGCCTTCAGGTTTTGCATGCAAACCAGCGCGCCAAGCGGCTGTACGAGCGACTGGGGTTTCTGGAAATTCGGAGACTGGAAAATCACTATCTGATGGAAGCCCCTCAACAGCGGCCGGCCGGCTAACAAAGCAGCAAAGGTTAGGCCCGCCAAGTGGCCGGCGCGCCTGCGATCCGGGCAAAGATTACGCGCCATAACCCACACAGCGTGAGCAACGATGGCCAACTGTAAGGTGATGTCGTCCAGAAGACTTCTTTGATACGACCAACGGAGTGCATTGCCTTAGTGCTCTTCACGAAACAAGATCACTCAGATAACCAGAACTACGCTGCCTTTGCATCACCTCATTTCTCAATTTTTTGGTGATCGTTGGTACTGTTAATTTTCCCGTAACTCGATTGAATCTGACGTGCGATAACTGAACAAGAAGCGTAATATTTGAGCGACCACTCAAAACCCAATCAAACACCTCTTATTTTATGTTTTCGGAGACGTCACTATGGGCCTCGTCATCAACCGTAGCTTGCTCAGCACTCGACGCCTTAGCGTCAACCTGGTCACTTATCCCGAAGGTCATCGCGTAAGGCGTCACAATGACCCTATGGGTGACGGAAGTTACTACAAACTAAACTTTGTGGTGATAAAACCTGCAGAAGGTGGAATTTTCAAGACAGACGGCGCCATCTTCTCCCTGTTTAATCGTGTCATTCTGTTCCGACCCGATCTATACGATCACAGCGTCTCAACTATTAAACGTGGCAAGCGCGTACTGCTCAGTATCGCACTGCACGCGCCGTGGGGCTCAGCTACACTTTTATGAACTTGAGCAAGCACTCAAATTAATATTGAACGATCACTCAAACTTAGTTACAGTAATTATTGTTGAACGCACTTAAGGAACTATTGCGCACTAATGTGAGTGATCACTCAAAATGAGAAGCAACCCTTAAGTTAATGTGAGCTATATCACTTTCGCCCTACGGCTAGGAGTCACCCTATGACTAATTTTACTCTTCACGACAAAGAAAGCGCTCCACAAGAAAGCCATGCGCTGCTCGAAAACTCCCAGAAAGCTTTTGGTATGATACCTGGCTTGCACGCGGTTATGGCAGAAGCACCAGGGCTGCTCGACGGCTACCAGCGGCTTCATCAACTGTTCCTCGACAGCAGCTTTGATGACGAGGAAACCACCGTAGTTTGGCAAACTATCAACGTTGAGCATGCTTGCCATTACTGCGTCCCTGCTCATACTGGTATTGCCAAGTCGATGAAAGTTGATGATGCGATCACCGACGCCTTGCGTAACGAAACAGCCCTGCCTACAGATCGGCTGGAAGTTCTCCGTGACTTTACGCTCGCTATTGTGCGCGGCCGGGGCAACGTTGATGACAGTGCCGTAGAAACGTTCCTGAATGCTGGTTTCACCAAGCGCCAGGTTCTGGAGGTGGTTCTTGGCACAGCTCAGAAGGTCATGAGCAACTATACCAATCACCTGGCCAACACCCCGGTAGACAAGCCGTTCCAAAAATTTGAATGGCATAAAGCTGATTAATCAGACAGCGAGTCAGAGCGGTTCGCAGTAACCGCTCTGACTTGATCCTGTTTTGTCTAATTTTTGAACGAGAGCCAATACCATGTCAGACACCAATCAATATGAACCGCCACGCGTCTGGACCTGGGACGCCGAGAGCGGCGGAACATGGGCCAGTATTAACCGGCCCATTTCGGGCTCTACGCATGAGGCAACGCTGCCCCTAGGAAAGCACCCTTTGCAGATCTATTCGATGGGTACACCCAACGGCCAGAAAGTCACCATCATGGCGGAAGAGCTACTGGCTTTGGGTGTAACGGGGGCCGAATACGACGCTCACCTGATCAAGATTGGCGAAGGTGATCAGTTCTCCTCGGGTTTCGTTGAAGTAAATCCAAACTCGAAGATTCCGGCGCTATTTGATGTCGAAACTGGTCGTCGTGTCTTTGAAAGCGGCGCGATTCTCTTCTATCTGGCTGAAAAGTTCGGGCACCTCCTTCCCAAGGTCGCGGCCGCACGTACGGAAGTCATGAACTGGCTTTTCTGGCTGCAAGGTTCGGCACCCTATCTTGGCGGCGGATTTGGCCACTTCTACGCTTACGCGCCTGAAAAGTTTGAATACCCGATCAATCGCTTCACCATGGAAGTAAAGCGCCAACTGGACGTACTGGATCGGGAGCTAACCGAGCATCGTTATCTGGGCGGAGACGAGTACTCCATTGCAGATATAGCTACTTGGCCGTGGTATGGCAATTTGGTGCTGGGAGAGGCTTATGGTGCGGGCGAATTCCTGCAAGTCGAAAGTTACACCAACTTGCGCCGCTGGGCCCAGGAAATCCTTGAACGCCCTGCTGTTCAACGTGGCCGCATAGTAAATCGCACATGGGGAGAGCCTTCAGAGCAATTACACGAGCGCCATGACGCCTCGGATTTCGACCTTAAAACCCAAGACAAGCTAACACCACAAAGCACAGCCTAAAGCCAATACGGCAAGCGAAGCCTGCCCCTCTAGCCTAGGCAAAGGGAGCAGGCGACAACGCGGCGAACAGTGAATCCGTCAGGAAATACTGTCAACGCGCAACGCTTCCAGCGATCGAGCCATATCTTCCGCGAGAGCATGAACAGCAGCACTATCAACATCACGCTGGGCAAAAGCACGCAACCCCATCACTTCTGCTTGCAACCTTCGGCCTAGCCGAACCGGGTCAAGCTCGGGCTTTAATTCGCCCGCTTCTTGAGCCGCAATGAAGCGCGCGGTAAAGAATGCCTCCATACCGGCCAACAACTCTTCTGCTTTACGCCAGGCTATTTGCTCCCTTTGCCCAAGCTCCAGAAGGCTTTTGACTAGCATGCAGGCACGGCTTGGCAACTCTTGATCACAAAGCCCGCCAAGATCGCGCAAATAGGCGGCCAACCCTGCCAGCGGCGAGTCGTGGGCGTGCAACGTACGCTCCAAATTAGCCAGCCCCAAGCGGGCGTAGCGTTCCAGAGACTCCTGAAAAAGCCCGTCCTTGCTGCCAAAGGTGGCGTAAATACTACCCGGTCGCATATCGAGGGCCTTTTCGATGTCCTTCAGAGAGGTAGCATGGAAGCCCTTTTGCCAGAACAGCTGCAGAGCTCGTTCCAGAGAGTCTTCCCGATTGTGGATTGTTGCTCGCGCCATACGTCATATCCAATGTTTTACAATGCCGCGATACAGCGCGGCGACAAATCTGAGTGATTGCTCAATTTTATATTGAGCAATCACTTACGTCCAGCTACAGTTGAAAACCAAATCATCGTTATGGCGGCAGACTGTATTCGCTGCTGTCAGAAGAGGATGCCACATGCCACACAAAAAATGCCCGCCGATTATAGTATTCGACGTTAATGAAACACTTCTTGATATCACCACCCTGGAGCCGTTGTTCGAGCGTGTCTTCAGCGATCGGCAGGTTTTCAGAGAATGGTTCGCACAGTTGGTCCTATACTCACAGACAATGACCTTGTCCGGCCTCTATACGCCCTTCGGTGACCTTGGTGTGGGGGCCTTGCGGATGGTTGCCGAAATTCATCAGGTAAATATTACGGATCCGGATATTGCGGAGCTAAAAGAGCGGATGAGCAAGATGCCGGCGCACCCTGATGTCGAACCAGCGCTCACCCGGTTGCGCAAAGCTGGTTTCCGGCTGGTTACGCTGACCAACTCCGCCAGCGGCGTTTCGCCTACTCCACTGGAAAAGGCGGGGCTAAGTCAGTTATTCGAGCGAACCTTCAGCGTTGAATCGGTCAAAAAGTTCAAACCAGCGCCCGAAACATATCGTTTGGTTGCCGATGAGCTGGCCGTCGAGACGTCAGACCTTTGCCTCGTTGCCTGTCACTTGTGGGATACCATAGGTGCCCAGGCGGCAGGCTGCCGTGGAGCTCTTGTCATGAGGCCCCACAACACCACCCTGCCCGCCTCGGGCGTGCCACGTCCTGACTTTATCGCATCAGACCTGGCCGTTCTCGCCGATCAGATTATCGGCTCTTAATAGGCTCCCTCGCTGTAAATCAGCTCGTAGCTGTGGCTGTAGATCTCAACAATGTTTCCAAATGGGTCTTCCATATAGATCATGCGGTAAGGCTTCTCACCGGGATAATAATAACGCGGCTTCTCCATCCGCTTCTTGCCACCGGCCGCGACAATGCGGTCGGCCAGCTCTTCAAGGTTCGGATCTTGTACGCAGAAATGGAAGATGCCCGTTTTCCAGTATTCAAAGTTATCTTCCGGATTAGTCTGGTTTTTGAACTGGAACATCTCTACGCCAATCCGATCGCCGGTAGACATATGGGCAATACGGAAACTTCCCCAACCTTCTCCAAATACCTCCGTGCACATTTCACCAATGGCACTGTCATCCTCACCGATTTCGGTTGGTTCCATAATCAGATACCAGCCCATAACCTCAGTGTAGAACTTCACTGCTTCTTCCAGGTTCGGAACCGAAATGCCAATGTGCGAAAAGTTTCTGGGATAAACGTTACTCATATCCTGCGCTCCTGTTTTAACGTTGAATCAGGTTACAAACACACGACGATTACGTAAAATTATCATTCGTCATAGTTATGAGTATTTTTTGTAATGACCAATATCACATGGTTGCGCAGTTTCTGCACTCTCGTTGAAATAGGCCACTTCACTCGCACAGCCGAGCGCCTGTACATGACGCAATCGGGGGTTAGCCAGCACATACGAAAACTGGAAGATCAGCTGGGAATCGCCTTGCTAGTTCGGGAGGGCAAGCATTTCTCACTCACGGACGCGGGCGAACGCCTTTACGTTGAAGGTCGCACGATCATCCAGGCTCTATCGAGCCTGGAGCAGAGAGTAGCCGATGACCCCGCGTATGAGGGGCTGGTTCGAATCATGTCTCCCGGGAGCGTTGGCCTAAAGCTGTACCCCCACCTTCTGGAATTGCAGCGTCAACACCCGGGTTTTGTTATCGACTACCGATTTGCTCCCAACATAGACATTGAGCAAGCTATCTCGAATTACAAGATTGATATCGGGTTTATGACCCATGCTTCGACTCTGGAGGAAGTGAACTGCCAACCCATAGCCAAAGAATCGCTACTGCTGGTTACGCCTGCGGATGTTGTTGAACCAAGCTGGGAAGCTTTATCAGGGCTTGGATTTATAGATCACCCTGATGGCGCCCATCACGCCGGTATGCTGCTCGGCGCCAACTATCCCGAGTTCCAGCACAGCAATCTTTTTAAAAGGAAGGGATTCTCGAATCAGATTGGATTGATTCTGGAACCAGTGAGCATGGGATTGGGCTTTACAGTATTACCGGCCCATGCCGTGGATGCCTTCCAGAAGCCACAGCTTGTCAGAATCCACCAACTTCCTGTTCCAGTTAGTGAGCTCCTTTATCTTGCGGTTCGGCGCGAAAGGCGCTTGCCGAATAGGATGAACACAGTCATTGCTGAAGCTAGCGGGATTTTCCAGGCTTCGCCGAGCTAAGCATTCGGAGCGAGTAGTGGGATATAGCCAAGAACCGGGCCTTTCTGGCAGGCGATAATTCGTTGAAACTCTCGCGCCTGGTCATTACTTGTCATTCTGCTTTATGCCCCTTGGATCTGGAAACGCGCAATCAAGGCTCTTAACGATTCTGACTGCTCACGCAACTGCTCGCTCACCGTTTTCGTGTTGCCAATATGCTGATCCAGCCCTTGTGAGCTTTCTCCCAGCGCATCCGCACGCCGTCCCACACGGCCAATCTCATCACGTTGAACGTGAATAGCCTCATCTACCTCATTGGTGAAGTGGCTTAGGTCATCAAAGGTGCGTTTGAGCGCCACTAGCAACCTGTCGGACTTGCACCTGACAGACAGCGTTTAAAGTGATCTTGTTC
>NZ_JBQDKB010000031.1:0-37077 GCF_052094685.1 Marinobacter sp. | reverse complement strand
ACAAGATCACTTTAAACGCTGTCTGTCAGGTGCAAGTCCGACAGGCTGCTAGAGGGTAAATTTCGAAAAGCCGCCAAGGCTTCTATCGGAATATTTATAGTCGGAAGTTGCATATCAGTATTTCTATTTTTTACCGGACTTCAAGACTCTGGGGCTTTTCAAAGAGATATCTGCATCGAAAAAAGTTGCATAAAAAACTTTCTCGACTTTATAGAACTATCTACGGCAGCTTTCAGCACTACTCTTTCTTTGACCATTACGGCCTTTACAGTACTTGGCATATACTTTGCCGTTCTTAATTACATCTCAACTGCCAAGACTAATGCCATATCCAACCACCTACTAAACATTAATACGTTCAAAGATTATCTGAACGATGAACTAAAAAGAAAGGAAAGAATAAAAAAAGATTCTATAGACACTTTCAAGTGGTATAACTTAGTTTTCCCTTACTCAAAAAATGGACAACTAACACCAGGCTATAAATACGAGACACTTTTAAAAACTATTAATGACTGTATCAATCATTCAAACGAAGAGTACTCAAGTTCGAGCACTCCATCATTTGAATACAAGCCGCATCAAAGACGAATAATAGATGCAATGTCAGCCATCGGAATAAAAATTGAGTTTATGCCTAGGAATGATTTCAAAGAAGCGGAAAAGGAAATTATTGATCTCATAAACACGACAAATCAAGAGTTCTGCGGCGATCAGTCGCTTCAAAAATTATCTGAACCCAAGTATTTGTAGAGAAAACTTACTTTTCTCCCGAATATGGCACTGAACAATACTTGTAAATGTAAAGTTTTTTTCAAGCACTCGGGTATTACTCATGTTCCCAAGTGCGTTTCCCCAGCCTGATTGGTTCGCACTTCATATCCGTAATTAATACGGAAGTAGTGCGCTAGCAAGGAGTACGTTACTTAAGCCAACCAAGCTGGCGTGGCGGCAAAACAGCCGCCTTTCAATATGAATTTTTTACTAATTTTCTGTCTTCACAAGCGCAGACACATACTTTTCAAAGCTATTCATCAACTTCCGCCGCTTAGGGATCAACTGCCCCCTCTTATAAGCAGATCGGGCAGATGATGTTTCGAGGTGCGACAGCGCAAGCTCAGAAACATAGTCGTCAACATGCCCTTCCTCAGTCGAGAAATCCTTAAAGGCCGAGCGCATGCCATGAGCAGTGCCTACCTTGCCAGACTCCAGGTCTATAAACCCCGGCCCGCCGGCCTTAGAATCAGCTAGATGAATCTCTTTCACCGTCAAATTGAGGGCATTTTCACTCATTGTTTCTTTGCCACGATATCCCGGAAAAATATAAACGCCGCCATCTCGTGGCATCATTTTTAGAATTTCGATCGCCCGTTTTGTCAGCGGCACTTTGTGGTTTTTTCTCTTATCTTTCCTGCCTTTGATCTTCCATCCGGGAACAGTCCATACCCTCTCCTTAAAATCAATCTCCTTCCACTCAGCAAAGCGCACCTCACCGGGCCGAGCCGCGGTAAGCACCTGGAACTCCAATGCCCTTGCAGGAATCGTGTCGCGCTGCTGCAGCAATTTCCAGAATCGAGGTAGCGACTCGTAGCCTAAAGTCGGCTGGTGCTCTTCGTCGTGGATAGCTGCAGGGGATGCAAGAAAATATTCCAGATTACCCCGCCAGCGTCCTGGGTTGAGTCCATTCCGGAGTACACCATCGTTTTGAACCATTTCGCATATGTTGTTGATCGTAATTCGGACGCGTTCTGCAGTACTTGTTTTCTCTAGCCAGATCGCGTTCAGCGCCAAGACAACATGTCTTGTTTCAAGATCAGCCATAAGCATGTTCCCAAGAAGATGTAGGCAATAGTCCTCAAGGTGTTGCTCAAGTCGACGCGCCTGTTTCTTCGGGTTCACCCCCCTGAACTCAAGACATTTTTTCTCAAAATATTGCTGAGCCACATCGGCGAAAGTCCGTTGCTTTGCTTTATCAGCAATCAACTGCGACTTGGCAGCTCTTTGCGCTGCAATTGGGTCATATCCCTCGAATCGGATTTTATCTTTAATCTCACGCGCTTTATCCCTAGCCTGCGCCAGGGGCACCTCAGGATATGATCCTAGGCCAAGATCGACACGGTTTTCTCCAATAACTGTCCGTAATATCCAAGAGCGTGCCCCTACAGACTTCGGCTTCGTTGGAGGGCGACAATACAGACTCAACCCTGCGACACCACCCACCGCATGCATCTTTTTGCACGGATCGCCGACTTTTTTACCGTTCTGCGCTTTTGTAACTGTTCCATGAGAAAGCCGCTTTACCTGAAGCGCTCCCAGTTCCGCTGCCAATTTCGGCATTTTCCTATCCTCCAAACCTGATTGTCCCATCATCTGCCCCATCATTAGCCGCACTACTAGGTGCGGTCTGATGAGACAGAACGATACAGGGCTTTTGGGCCTTAGGAAGATTTAAGAATACAGATCAGACACTTAGCGTCGAGATGAGACAACATGCAACTTGAAAATGGTGCCGCCTCCGGGCACCATTAGAATTCAACGACTTAGCCCGCTTATTAGCGGGCTTTTTCGTTTCTGGCCTCCTAATGGGACACTCATGAGTGCGGTAGATTTAGGTTCCAGAAAAATCCACAAGACAGCTTAATTTTCCTTACTCGCTTGTTCGGCTGCTGACCGATTTTCAACATTCTCCTCACGATCCACATGACAAAACGACGAAGCCGATGAAAAGTCCGTCGCGTTCAGTTTTTCAACGGTCTTGCGCAACTTATGGCGCTGCCATAGCGACGCCAACCGTTTTGTATCCCACGAGACTGGCCTCAACGATAACTTGTCAGCGCTGAACGTGAGATCAAAACTTCGCTCTGCGCCAATGGGCATACTTTCAGGCCCGTATATGCCGATAAGGCGCAGCGTTAGTCGGGTGAACTCCAAGTCACCCTGAGGCCTATGTCCGTGCATCCTAATGCCTTCATCGCGGGCAAGCCGCTGTATGAGCTCGCTGAAAGTACCAATGTGCAAAAAGCCACCGGACTCCATTGGACCCTGCCTGATATTATCCATAACGTTCCGTGCTCGCCGATTTGAGATTGACTGACCGCGCGGCCCCTCTGGGTTTTCATCGCCTTCGCTGTATTCCTGTTCGAAATCAGTAACATCCATAGTGATGATGCCTTCCGAGGTCTCGAGTTCAGCGATGATGTACTCAATGAAAACTGCCTCTGCACTCATGTTGCTGATAAGACAGAGCGCATTGATGTCTTTATTGCGGCCACGGTTGATAATAAGTCGAGGACTGCGTTGCCGCCGAAACCCCAAGTACAGAAGTTGAGCGTAGACCAACCAGATAACCACCGAGCCTAAACTGGCACACACAGAAAGCACTTTTTGGTGATCAACTATCCAGTCGTACATAACGCTACCCTTCCCTTAAGTCGGTTTCTAGTTGATAAGTCCCTCGATACCGCCCCTCTCCGCTAACCAAGCTATCCCGGTCAGGTGTGCCTTGCGGGAGCATATGTCGTCTTCCGCATGCCAAGTTCCAAAATCCGAGTGCCAGTCGAACCCACTACCTTCAAACCCGAACTTATCATTAATTCAGGATTAGTGAATGTAAACCTCTCTCTCTAATAGCTGACGCACCATTCCCAGTATTCGCGGGTCACGGGTTAGACAACTAAAATGTACTAAGGGCATTGCCACAAAACACTAAGAGATGAAATTGAAAACGGGATCAACTGAGCAGGCCACTCCAGAAAAGCATCAGTCCTCTCGTGCAACAGGAACACTGGAAACTGAATCGTTTTACCAAGCAGGCAACTCGTTTACACTCCCCTGCCTTACGTATTCGACTATTTTATCAATCGCCGACTAGATACTGGTCCGTTTAAAAACTACACCCTGAGGTTTTCATGTTTTCTGGATTGAGCTCTATTTTCCGACCTGTGATGCGGCTAAGTCTTGTTTCTCAGATTGCCATCGGCATTGTTGCAGGTGTGCTGCTGGTGATTATATCGCCAGAGGCTGCAAGCTCTGTCTCGCTTCTCGGTCAGCTGTTTGTCTCAGCATTAAAAGCTGTGGCGCCTGTGTTGGTTTTTGTATTGGTGGCTGCAGCCATTGCAGGGCACAAGCAGGGGCAGCCCACCCATATTCGCGGCGTGCTGGTCCTTTATATCGTTGGAACGCTTGCCGCAGCAGTGGTTGCCGTGGTTGCCAGCTTCCTGATACCGACTGAGCTGACGCTAGATCTGACGGGTGTAAGTGGAAACCCGCCTTCGGGCGTTGCAGAAATACTGGAAAACTTGGTGCTCAGCGCTGTAGCCAACCCCGTAACCGCACTGATGGAAGGCAACTTCATTGCCATATTGGTATGGGCGATTGGTCTTGGCTTTATGTTGCGTACAGCCAGCGAGTCCACGCGCCAAGGCCTTAACGATCTTTCTGACGCCGTCTCCGGAATCGTTCGTGGCGTTATCCGCCTTGCGCCTTTAGGCATTTTCGGGCTTGTTGCCAATACACTGGCCGAGTCGGGCCTTGGCGCCCTGCTTGAGTATGGCCAGCTACTTGGCGTTATTGTGGGCTGCATGGTGTTTGTGGCGCTGGTGACAAATCCGTTGCTCGTATTCTGGCAGACCCGCCGCAACCCGTACCCGCTGGTGTTCGAATGCTTGCGCGGCAGTGCCATCACCGCCTTTTTTACTCGCAGTTCGGCAGCTAACATACCCGTTAACCTTGCGCTGTGTGAGCGCATGAAGCTGGATGCAGACACCTACTCAATATCTATTCCCCTGGGCGCGACCATCAACATGGCCGGTGCCGCGATAACCATTTCAGTAATTACTCTGGCTACAGCGAATACCCTTGGCATTCCTGTTGATTTCCCCACCGCACTGATTCTTTGCGTGGTCTCGGCCTTAGCTGCTTGCGGCGTTTCCGGTGTCGCGGGAGGCTCGCTGCTTTTGATTCCCATGGCTACAAGTCTGTTCGGGGTGCCCATTGAAGTTGCCATGCAGGTGGTTGCCATTGGCTTCGTAATCAGCGTGGTGCAGGATTCCACCGAAACCGCTCTGAACTCTTCCACCGACGTGCTGTTTACCGCCGCGGCCTGTCGGCGGGCGGAAGCCAAACAGGAATGAGCGTTAAACGGTTTTGCGAACTGGGGTACACAAAATGCTAGCAGAGTCTCGCAACCTCATTTTTGTCGGCATGCCAGGCAGCGGCAAAAGTACGGTGGGTGTTCTGATTGCCAAGAGGCTGGGGCTGGGCTTTCTCGACACAGATTTGCTGATACAGCAGGAAACCGGCCGCACACTCCAGGGCATTGTTGACGAGGATGGCCATGTCGCGCTGCGCGAGGCAGAAGAACAGGTGCTGTTGAGTGTGAATGTGCAGCGGCATGTTATCAGCACTGGCGGAAGCGCCGTGTATAGTGATAAAGCCATGGCACATCTTAAAACCGGGGGCACCGTTGTGTTCCTCGATATCTCTCTGGATACGATGATCGCGAGAATTGGCGACTACAGCCTCAGAGGTATTTCAAAGAGGCCGGATCAATCGCTCCTTGAGCTCTATAAGGAGCGATCCACCTTGTATGCCCGTTATGCCGATTTGACGATTCCGGGAGATCGCCTTAACCAGGAGCAGGTTTGTGACGCTCTGATAGACGGCCTGCACAGAATTGAATTTGAGGTGGGCTGAAAGTCACCCCTGGCTGCTAATTACCTCACACCCAACTCAACCTCTGGCAACCACCCTGCCATCCCCATAAAGTGGAACAGCACAGTCAACACACCAAAAACAAGCACCAATACAATGGCAGCGTTTCCACCAGGGGCCATAAAACCCGCTCTGCCACCTTCCAGCATCCTTGATTTCCGCGCTAACAAAGCCGGAATGATGCATGCCCAGACTGCCGCCGCAGCGCCGGCGTAGCCGATGGCCAATACGAAGCCGAAAGGGGCAAATAGCGAGAGTAATAAAGGCGGAAGAAAAGTGATTGCCCAGGTTTTGGTTCGCCCTTTGCGATCGTTTTTAAAACCCAGCAGGTCTGCTATAAAATCGAATGTACCCAGACCGAGGCCTATAAAAGACGACAAGATGGCTGCAGAGGAAAAGACGCTAATTATATTGGCAACCTGCTCCGAATCGATTGCAGACCCCAGAGCCGTTAACAACACATCCACATCACCACCCCGGACGACAACTGGGCCGAAATCTGCCCGGGGCAGGTTTCCAAAAATGCTCACAAGCCAGGCAAGATAAAACAACAGGGCCACCAGAGTGCCGCCGAGAATCGCCTTCTGGGCTTTTCGTTCTTCGCCATAATAGGCACGCAGCGAGGCGACTGAGTGATGGTAACCAAAGGAAGTTAGCGCCACCGGCAGCATGGCCAGAGCATATGGAGCGTATTGGCCGCCATGGTTAGCGGCGTCAAACAGTGTACTGGGGTCAATCCGGGTGGCAAGGCCAGATACTCCCAGGATGAAGCTCAACACCATGAAGGTTACAAGCACCACTGAAAGCCGGTCCACCGCACGGGTGGAATGCCAGACAACCAATGAGAACAGCAACACAAACACCACAGATGCCAGCTTGCTATCCACCCCGGCGAGGCTCTGGATGATCAGCCCTGAAGATGTGATGTAGGCATAAAGCAAGATGCCGCCCACAAAATAAACCGTCAGGTTACTGAAAACATTAACCCGCGCCCCGAGCATGGATTTGGTAACGGTATTAAACGACGCTCTCAGGTCATAATGCTTAAAAGCTTCAAGCAGCATCCAGCCAGATAAAGTCATCACCACCATGGTGAGCATTAGCGCCAGGCTAGACCACAGGGTCCAGGCTCCGGCGCCGGAACTGGGTAAGCCAAGCATGCCGGCGCCTATGCAAACGCCTGCGATGATACTGGCGCCGCCAGCCAGTGAGGGAGTTGGGCTAGGTGTTACTTGGTTTGTCACGCTTCTTCAGCCACCATCGGTCAGTAAAAGACCGAAGACTTTAACACTTTCAGCGTTAACGGGCTCAAGATCCGGTTCATCTGGCAGCTCTTCTTACAGGCCGGCCCGGTTATCACGGACATCATGAACGCTGTCCAGACGCAAAAAAGGATTTTCGTAAAACCACCTCTCAGGCAGCCTTGCGAAAATCCTCCATCCGAACGCTCTTGTCCCGGTTGCGGCGGTATTTGCTTTTGTCTTCAACCACGCGCATTTGATATTTCGGGGTTTTGAGATCCCGCTGCACTGCACTGTGTTTCGTAGGCATTGCCTTCTTTTTCGCCATTGTTATGTCTCCCTTGGCAGTTGGCTTACAACCTCAGATTATAACATCTAGCAATTTTTCAAGAGTGTAAGGAGTAACCCTCACGCTCTGACCAGGCTTGTGGGCCCTGCCCGTGGAGAGGTCCTATAGATGATCAGTCTTTGCCAAGGCGGCACGAATGGCTTGCGCGGCCAGTATGGAAGCTTCGTTGTCGCCGTGAACACATAAAGTGTCTGCCTGCAGGATCAGATCTTGCCCTTCCACCGTCTGTATCGGCAACCCTTCTGCAAAACGGATAGCCTGTTCAACAATGAGCTTTTGATCATGATGAACCGCGCCTTTTTTGCTACGAGATACCAGGCGTCCGTTCTGGTGATAAGCTCGATCCGCAAACACTTCGAACCACAACTGCAGGCCGTACTCCTTAGCCATCACCCGCACAGGCTCTGGCTCATTAGTTGCTGGTACAACGAGTACAAGCCCAGAGTCAAAAGCCTGCACGCCACGCATTACTGCAGCCAACAGATCGTGGTCGCCTGCCATGTCGTTGTACAAAGCACCATGGGGTTTAACATAGTGCAGCTGTGCACCCTCGGCCTTACACGTAGCCGACAGCGCGCCGACCTGATAAAGCACCAGATTTTCCACCTGCTCTGGAGTACAAGCCATAGATCTGCGACCGAACCCCACCAGATCCGGATAGGCCGGGTGTGCACCAATCATCACACCATGCGTTGAAGCCAGGCGCACCGTAGCGCGCATGATGTCGGGGTCAGAGGCGTGAAAACCGCAGGCAATATTTGCCAGATCCAACATAGGCATCAGTGCCGCATCGTTTCCCATAACCCATGGGCCAAGACTCTCACCTACGTCAGCATTCAGCAGCAGTTGTGTCACAATATAGCGCCTCTTTTTCCCGTTTTGTATTCAGCAACAATCTTGTTTCTTGATCGCTGCCTCTATGATTCCCAGTAAATCATGCACCGGTCCGACATTATCATCAATCCCGCAGCCTGAAGAGGCTTCGCTAGTTTTAGCGTTAACAAAACTCAACTGAATAAATCCCATTCAACCATTACCCTTAGCGCCCTACTTAAATTACCGCCATTTTTCAAGGACAGTTACTGCACATGAACAACACTGATCTGGTTTTTCAAAGTTATGGAAGATGCTGCAACCGTGACGAGTTTTTTGTCGATTTCTACGATCATTTCATGTCGAGTTCTGAAGCCATCAAGAACCGTTTTTTGGATACAGACATGAGCGCCCAGCGCCACCTTCTGCGACATGGCATTCTGCAGCTAATACTAACCGCACGGGGCATGCCGGATCGCAAACTAAAGGCACTTGGCGAGAGCCACAACCGGGCGAATTTTAACATCAAGCCTGAGTGGTACACGTTGTGGCTGGACGCACTGATGAAAACCGTTCACCTTCATGATCCCGAATACACCAAGCAACTTGGAGATGCATGGAGAGAAGTGCTGACTCCGGGAATCGATTTGATCCGCGGAGCTTACTGACCTGCCGGCTGATACTTCTTGATTCAGCCAATTGATTTCCACACACTTGCAGTTCAGCCCTCAAGCGAAATACTGCGTTTATGCTCTACAAATTACTACCTGGTTTGCTTTGGCTGCAGGGATATACGGCCCATACGTTAAGACGGGACGTAGTATCAGGCCTGGTTATTGGCGTTATGCTGATCCCACAAAGCATGGGCTACGCGGTGCTGGCTGGTTTACCGCCCGAGTTCGGGCTGTATGCCTCCATCTTCCCACCACTTTTATACGCCCTGTTGGGCACTTCCAACAAAATTTCCATTGGGCCGGTGGCGCTGGATGCCATCCTTATTCTTTCTGGCCTCAGCGTACTCGCCGAGCCTGGCTCGGATCACTACCTGCAACTGGCTGTAGAGCTGACGTTGCTGGTTGGTTTGATTCAGTTTCTGTTCGGGGTGCTGCGGTTTGGCTTTATCGTCAATTTCCTCTCCTACCCCGTTGTTGTTGGCTACACCTCGGCGGCAGCCATTATCATCATCGGTAGCCAGCTTCAGAGCCTGACAGGCGTTCATGTAGATAGCGCTAACGTGCTGGATCTCGGTTATCAGTTGCTGATAAATATAGGCAATTGGCACGGTGTGACCATCGGGATTTCTGTGACGAGCCTGTTGTTTATTTTTCTGTGCAAACGCCATTTACCCAAGCTGCCGAACGCACTGATTTTGCTGGTTGGCACCATGCTGCTATCGGGGCTATTTCATGCCGGCCAGGTTGGGGTAGATGTGATTAACTCGGTACCGCGAGGCTTCCCTGCCCTGCAAATACCCGATATAGATTTCGCAAAACTTCGCGAATTATTACCCGTGGCATTCACCGTGGCCCTGATGGGGTTTGTGGGCACCATGTCGATCTGCAAGTCACAAGAATCGCCAAAAGATAAGCGCAATGTACTGCCAAATCAGGAACTGATTGCCCTCGGCTTGGCAAATGCCCTAGGCGCCATGTTCCGGAGCTTTCCTGTGTCTGCCAGTTTTTCACGCAGTGCCGCGCTGCGAGAGGCGGGCGCACTGACTCAGGTATCGGCGATCATTTCCTCTGCACTGATCGCCATTACCGTGGTTTTTCTTACGCCGCTGTTTACCGACTACCCCTTACCGAAAGCCGTTCTGGCCGCAATCATCGTGATGTCGGTATTGGGGCTGTTCAAGTACAAAGAGATGAAAACCCTGTTCCAGCAGGACAGAAAGGAATTTGTAATCCTACTGGTCACCTTCGTGATCACTCTACTACTGGGCGTTCAGCAGGGGTTGCTAGTAGGCGTGGCCGTGTCGCTGCTACTGGTCATATACAACAGCACAACACCGCACATGACTGAGCTGGGCAAGCTCGATGGTGAAGATCTTTATCGGAACATCCACCGTTTCGAGACCATTAGCGTGCGCAAAGATTTGTTGATTTTCCGTTTTGATGCGCCTCTGTATTTTGCCAACAAGGACTACTTCAAGTCGCGGTTATACAGCCTGATGAAACGGCGCCCCGAGGGTGGGCTCAAGGCTGTGATACTAGATGCGCAGGCTGTGAGTAGCATCGACAGCACGTCACTGATCATGCTGGAAAGCGTGATCGAAAATCTGCGGGAACAGGGCGTTCAACTTTACCTGGTCAGCCTCATTGGCCCGGTTCGGGACACTCTCACGCACTCTGCGGCCTTGGGTGAGTATGTGCTGGATGAGCACATGTTCCCCCAGATAACGGATGCGGTGCTGTACATTGACCAGGGCATTAGCTCACGGGCCTCAATCGCCAAGCAGAGCAACGCAGGAAGAACCAAGCGAAGCTAGGCTATACTTGATTCTCCCGCGCAACCGCACTCGGCCCACCTGCCGCCAATACGGCCGCACCAAAGACACAAATAGCCATAACCAGCACGATAGGCAGCAGTGTTCCGCCAGCCAACGTAGCTGAAAGTGCGCTTATGGCTCCGGCAATGGTGAACTGCGCAGCCCCCAGCATCGCCGCGGCCGTCCCGCCAAGGTGAGGAAAGAACTCCAACGCATTGGCCATGTTGTTGGGAATAATGGCTCCCATAAAGCCAACCGCGACAATAATACAAGCGGCTATAACCCAGTAGGGCGCGCCAGCCCATGCGCAGATTACCAACGCACTAATCGCGATTGCCTGTAAAAATACGCAGGCTCTAAGAATTTGCACCGACTGGAAACTGTTGAGCAAGCGTCGGTTGAGTAGGTTCATGCTGGCCATGGCCACTATATTGGCCGCAAACAGCCCGGAGAACATGGCATTTGATAGCCCAAACCACTCCTGATAGATAAACGATGCGTGGGTGATAAACACCAGCATGGCGCTGAAGCACAGGGCCTGTAATCCGACAAAGCGCATGGTTACTCGGTGGCGAAGCACAAGCCCATAGTTGGTAACCAGCGTAGACACAGGGGTTTGAACTTTAGGCCGAGCTGGCAAGCGCCGAAACAATACAAAGTGCAGAACAACAGCCAGCAAGGCCGCATAGCCCGCCAGCATTAGGAAGATCGCATGCCATTCCCTGAAATAAAGCAGCGCTGAACCAATGGAGGGTGCCGCGGCAGGTGCAATAAACATGACCAAACCTATCAATCCAAACAGTCGCGCTGCGTCCTGTCCGCTGGTTTGATCACGAACAATGGCCGGCACAGACACCGCACAGAAAGCACCACCAACACCCTGCACAATCCGCCAACCCAGCATATCCGACAGCGTTTGGGCCTGGGCAACCATAAACGCAGCGCAGGCAAATACCACCAGCCCGGCGAACAGAACCTGCTGCCGGCCGTAGCGGTCGGACAATGGCCCACCTAGCAACTGCGCGAGGCCCAAAGCCCCCACATAGGCGCTCAAGGTAAGCCCCACACCACCATGCCCAATACCCAGTTCATCAGCGATTTCAGGGAATGCAGGCAGATACGCATCAAGTGCCAGCGGTCCCAAGGCAACGGTCATCCCTAGGAGGATGGCTAACTGTAGATGAGATAACGGTGTGGTGTTCAAACCAGTATTCCAACCAAAGAAACCTGACAGAGCATGAAAAACCTTTGTTTGTTAGGGTGCTTACTACACACCAGTCTACAGCATCAGCGCAAAATACACTCCCGACTCAACGCCTGACCGAGACTACGGCGTTTGCTGCGTAGGCTGTTGCCCTTGCTATTACCATAGCCGGCCCGAAGCTGTGATTGAACCTGCGCCAGCTTGCGTCGGTAATTCGCACAGGCTTTCTTCTGTTTCGCATTGGCCTTTGCTTTCGATTTTTTTCGGGATGCATCACCTTTTCGATCAGATGAGAGCAACCCTTTTACCTGCCTGCGGATACCCGAAACACGCTTGTGCTGACGAAGGTTATTCGCCATGGGTACGGTTACCGGGGTAGCCACTTCAACCGTCTGGTGACGTTTATCCGGTGGCGGGGAATCGGTGAAATGAACCACGCCGCTGGCGTCTGTCCAGGTATAGATATCGGCAGCAGCCGAAGACGAGAAAATAAACATCAAAACTGCAGCAGCCATAATCCTTGGCATAACCATCCACTCCCTGTGGTGACGTTAAGTGCCGAAGCAGTATAACGCGTACCACAGGGGTTGATAGAGAGCGAAACGGTTTACTGGTCGAGCAGTTCCACCCAGTGTTGTACTGGCACTTGGGATTTGCTCTCAAGGTGCATCTGGCAACCGATATTGGCGGTTACAATGCGGTCAGGGTTATCCCCGGTAAGCGCCTTGAGCTTGTTATCCAGCAGTTTCTGGCTGAGTTTTGGCTGTAGTACAGAGTAGGTGCCGGCGGAACCACAACACAGGTGCTTGTCTTTGGTCAGGGCCAGGTTAATGCCCGCTTTGGTGAGCACCTGCTCTACCACGCCGTTCTGTTTCATGGCGTGTTGCAGTGTGCAGGGGCAGTGGAATGCCACCTTTCCCGAACCCTGCTTTGCCTTGAGAGTGTCAAGATCCTGTTCCAGGAGGAACGCGCCAAGGTCGGTGCACAGTTCGCTGACTCTCTGCGCCTTTCCGGCGTATACGGGATCTTCTCTGAGCAAGTGGCCGTAATCCTGAACCATGGCACCGCAACCGGATGCGGTCATCACTAATGCCTCGGCACCGGCTTCGATGGCTGGCCACCAGGCGTCGATGTTCTGGCGCATACGCTCCAGGCCTTTTTCATGCTCACTGAGATGATAGTTCACTGCACCACAGCACCCGGCCTCTGGCGCTTCCACCATAGTAATGCCGAGTCTATCCAACACTCGGGCAGCTGCGGCGTTGGTGTTCGGCGTGGCGGACGGCTGCACGCAGCCGGCCAGGGCCAGCACAATCCGGTTATGGCTTGCGGCTGGCCAGGGGCTGGCTTGCTTTTTGGGTGGCACTTTTGCGCGCAGTTTGCCCGGCAGTATGGGGGCGAAGGTTTGCCCAAGGCGGAGCATGAATCCGAACAAGGCCCGGTTGGGTATTACCCGTGCCAAGGCCCAGCGCGTCCATTTGTCTTTCGGGGCTCGGGGCAGTTCTTTGTCAATTAGGCCGCGGCTGATGTCTACCAGGCGGCCGTACTGTACGCCGGAGGGGCATGTGGTTTCGCAGCTACGGCAGGTCAGGCAGCGATCGAGATGCTCGCGAGTTTTTTCGGTAACTTCGGCACCTTCCAGAAACATTTTCATGAGGTAGATGCGCCCACGGGGGCCGTCGCGCTCGTCGTTCAGTTCCTGGTAGGTTGGGCAGGTTGCAGTGCAGAAGCCGCAATGCACGCAGGCCCGCAGAATGGCTTCAGCCTCTTGCCCTTCTGTTGTGTTGGCGAACTGCTGTACTAGATTTGTTTGCATTTTTTGCCTGCTTAAACTCTCATTCGGTGTTTTAGCGACCGAGCCAACCCCTTTCTGAAACACGCTGTGAATACTTCCGTGTACGCTTGGCTACGCCATCCATGGCTTCGCACAGTTTCAGAAAGGGGTTGGCGCGGCCGCTGATCTGGCCTTGGTTGTGCCTACAGCCAGCTATACAGTCGGCCTGGATTAAATATTCCGTCTGGGTCGAACGACGCTTTCATTCGGCGCTGGATCATTTTAAGTGCATTGGGTTGGCTGTGCATGACCTCCCCGCTGCGGTCGCCGCCGCGGAACAGGCTTACTTGGCCACCAGCGGCTCGGGCCAAGGGTTCCATATCGCTAAGCTCTGCCGTTCCTCGGTACCAGCGCTGGGCGCCGGCCCAATCAATGAACCAGTCACCGTCCAAAGCCGGATTGGTAGCTGTGGAGCCGACGGAGAAGCGCCAGAGCGGTGCGTCTTTGTCGGAGAAGAATTCGTGTTGCATGTCTTGTACGGAACGCCAGAAAGCGTCGCCCTGCTCCATTACGTTGCCGCTCCACTTTTGGGCGGTAGCTTCTACTGCTGATTTTGCGCCGGAAAGGCGCAGGTACACTTTGCCATCCACCCAGCAAGCGGCAGTGATGGGCTTGGGTTCGGCTGTGCGGCTGTTCATGTAGTGCAGCACTTCGTCCATTGCCATGTCTTGCACCAGGGTTAGGCTGGCTGCGTGGCGGGGCATGACTTTTAGACTGATTTCGGTGATAGCACCAAGAGTGCCAAGGGCGCCTGCTTGTAGGCGGGATACGTCGTAGCCGGCGACGTTTTTCATGACTTCGCCGCCAAAACGTAGATGCTCACCTTTGCCATTAAGTAAGCGTATACCCAATACTTGGTCGCGTACCGATCCTGCCCAGGGCCTAGAGGGGCCGGAGAGGTTACAAGCCAATGTGCCACCGATAGTAGAGCCGGAGCCAAAGTGTGGGGACTCAAAATGCAGCGCTTGGCCTTGCTCAGCTAGAGCTGCCTCAATGTCGCTTAGTGGGGTTCCGGCACGTACCGTCATCACCAGTTCAACCGGGTGATAATCGACGATTCCAGTGTGCCCGCTCATATCAAGAATGCGGGCTTTCGGGTTTGGCTCTCGGCCTATAAAGGCTTTGCTACCACCGCCAACAATGTTGAGCTTTTCGCCGCTGGAGCGGGCTTGGAGCACCTGTTCCCGCAGTTGTTGAGAGATATCAGCCATGTGCGGCTTCCGTTTGTTCATGCTTGTGTTGTTTGTATTCGAGCGAGCGATATTCCTGGCAAAACTTCAGTGCGGGCACGCCCTTACCCGGGTTGAGAATGCCCGTGGGATCAAAGGCGGCTTTTACATCGTGAAATTGCTGCAGTTCCAGATCGTTAAACTGAATGGCCATCTGTCGGATTTTCTCTACGCCCACACCGTGTTCGCCGGTAATGCAGCCGCCAACGTCCACGCACATTTTCAGTATGCTGGCACCGAAGGCCTCCGTGCGTTCGAACTCACCCGGTACATTGGCATCAAATAGAATCAATGGGTGCAGGTTGCCATCGCCGGCATGGAACACGTTGGCGACGCGCAAACCGAACTCTTCACCCATTTTCTCCATTTCGGTCAATACATGGGCAATATGGCGGCGGGGAATGGTGCCGTCCATGCAGTAGTAATCCGGAGATATGCGACCGACCGCGGGGAATGCAGATTTTCGGCCTAGCCACATCAGCGCCCTCTCCTGCTCACTCTGGGAGGTGCGAACGGAAGTAGCGCCGAGTTTTCGGAAAACCGCCTCAGCCTCGGCTATGTGTTCATGTACTTCTTCTTCGGTGCCATCCACTTCGCAGAGCAACAGGGCTTTGGCTTCCCGCGGGTAACCGGCGCCGGCAAAGTCGTCGGCGGCCACAATGGCGTGGCCATCCATCATTTCCAGCCCACCGGGAATAATGCCGTGGGAAATAATACCGCCCACGGCGTCACCGGCTTTTTGTACACTGTCAAAGCCGGCCATCACCACCTGCGCCACTTCGGGCTTGGGCAGTAGTTTTACTTTCACCTCAGTTACCACGCCCAGCAGGCCTTCAGACCCGGTCATCACGGCAAGCAGGTCCATGCCACAGCCATCAAGCCCGTCACTGCCAATCGTTACCACGTCGCCTTCTGCGGTCACCATTTCCACGCTGAGAATGTTATGCACCGTAAGGCCGTACTTCAGGCAGTGCACTCCGCCTGAGTTCTCTGCCACGTTCCCGCCGATGGTGCAGGCAATCTGCGATGACGGATCCGGCCCGTAGTAAAGGCCGTATTGAGCCGCTTCTTCACTGATAGCAAGGTTGCGAACTCCCGGCTGAAGGCTGGCGGTTCGTGCCAGTGGGTCAATGTTCAAAATGCGATTGAACTTGGCCAACGAAAGCACCACGCCTTCTTTGTTCGGCATGGCTCCGGCGCTGAGCCCCGTACCTGCGCCCCTGGCCACCACCGGAACCCCGTGTTCGTGGCAGATGCGCATAACCCGCTGCACTTGGGTTACGGTTTCTGGTAGCAGCACCAGCAACGGCATTTCGCAATACATAGACATGCCGTCGCATTCATAGGGCTTCATGGTTTCGTCATCTGTGATGACGTATTCCGGATTTATAAATACCCGGAACTGCTCAGCCAGCTCTTCTTGGCTGATTTTCGATTTGTTTGTCATAAAGCCTCTCTCAACTTACCTTTCTCGCCTTTCTCAACTACCTTGAGCTTCGAAGTAGTCTATCCCCGCTTGGGCGCAGTCCATATCCTGCTGCGGTGTGCCGGAACTAAGCCCAATCCCCCCCACCACCTCGCCATCAACAACCACCGGCAGGCCGCCGCCGACGGAACTTATGCGGCCACCTACTTCGGTATGAATGCCGAACGCCAAACTGCCCGGCACGTTCACCGCGTTATAATCATGGGTGGCTTTTTGGGCGGCAGCCGCTGTGAAGGCTTTGTCTTGGGCAATGGTAACACTGCTCGTTTTGCCGCCGTTCATGCGCTCAAACGCGATCAGGTTGCCAGACTCATCCACAATGGCTATGCACATAGGCACACCAATCTCCCGAGCCTTTTCGGCGGCGCCTGCAATCAATAACTGCGCTTCCGAAAGATCCAACCGTTTAATCGTTAACATAACGTTTACCTCCTGAAAATTAGCCGTAAACAAGCCCAGGCAACCAAGTAACAACCCCTGGAACAACAATGCAGACCATCAGGCCGAATGCCTGAATGGCGAGGAACACCAGCGCGGACTTGAAAATCGTACCCATGGAAATTTCCGGCGGGCACACGCCACGGATATAAAACAGCGCATAACCGAAGGGTGGACTGAGAAACGACATCTGCATATTCACCAAATATAAAACCCCGAACCAGAGCACCACATCGTCTCCATCTACCGGTGGCAAACCGAAGAGACCCTCAAACGTAAGTGCTTTAACAATCGGAATAAAGATGGGAACCGCCAGAAGGAGAATGCCAACCCAGTCTAAGAACATACCCAGCACAACCAGCAGCACCATCAACAGAAACAGGATGCCGTAGGAGGACATGCCTGTGCCCAAAATGGCATCTGTTACAAACTCTTGGCCCCCCTGAAGAATGTAAAACCCGACAAATACCGAGGCTCCGAACATGATCCACAACACCATGGCCGTCGCTTTGGCCGTGGTTATCGAAGCCTCTCGCAGGCCACCAATGGAGAACTTACCGTGCATCAACGCAACCACAATGGCACCGAATGAACCAATGCCCGCAGCTTCAACCGGCGTTGCGATACCGCCGAACAGCAAACCGAGAACCAGAGCCACCAAAATCAAGGGTGCGATAAGGCCTTTCAACAGACGCAGTTTTTCGCCTAAAGAAATGCGCTCGCCCTCCGGTATTGGTGGCCCAAGGCTCGGGTTTAGCCAGCTACGAATCAGAACATAGGCGATATACAGGCTTGAAAGCATCAGCCCTGGGATCACCGAACCCAAGTAGAGTTCACCCACCGACTGCTGAGCCACCACCGCATACAAAATAGCCAGGATAGAGGGTGGAATGAGGATACCCAAGGTGCCGCCGGCCATAATGGAGCCTATGGCAATCTTATGGTCGTAACCCCGTTTGAGCATGGCAGGCAAGGCTATAATGCCCATAGTTACAACCGCCGCGCCGATTACCCCAACCATCGCCGCCAGAAGGGTAGAGGCCAGTATGGTCGCAGTTGCTAAGCCACCGCTAAGCCCGCCCATCCATTTGTAAACCACGCTGAACATTTCCTCGATCAGCCCGGCACGCTCCAGCATGGACGCCATAAAAATAAACAGGGGAATCGCCGCCAAGTCTGAGTTGGTCATCATCGGGAAAATCCGGCTGGGCACGATGTTAAGCATCATCGCGTCACCTACCAGGTAAACAAACAGCACCCCGAGGCCGCCCGTTACGAAGGCCAGCGGTAGGCCCATCATCAGAGCCACGAAAAGTGAGCCAAACATCAGGTATGTCAACGGGCCAATTTCAACACTGGCAAGGCTGCCGGCCAACTTGAACAGGAATCTCTCATCGCTGAACGGATCGTAGAACAGGATATTGATCATCTCGACGCAGATAACAAACCCAAGCCCTATCGTGGCCAGAATCATTAGCCAAGTGCCGAGCTTACCTACCAGGTTAGGGCCTGAAGCAGTCGTTGTGTTGGTGGTCATGCGGTATGCTCCTGGCCAAGGCGGACAAACAGAACAATATCCTTGATGAGTTTGGATATGCCCGCGAACAGAAGCAGAATGGAGCCAAGCAGCATCATGCCTTTAACGGGCCAGTACTGGATGCCCCAGGTCTCAACCGTGGTTTCGTTCATGGAGTAAGAGTTCTCGAAAAAGGTCCAGGAGGTAATCATCAGCACAAACGCAAACACGAAGAAGAACATGGAGGTAAAAATGTCCATGCCGATCCTGCCGCGCACCGGCAATAGGTTGTACACCACATCCACGCGAACGTGGGCGCCATGCAGCATTGCAAACGCACCGGCCAGTAGATACTGCATCCCCAGCAGCAAAAAGCTGGCCTCATGCACCCAGACAGTCGGCTGATTAAACAGGTACCGCATGATCACTTCGAAAAAGTAGAAAACAACTGCATTGACGGTCCAGAAAGCCACAAACTCGCCAGACTTATCGCTAATCCAGTCAATTGCACGAGTAAACCAGTTACCTTCGAACTTCAGATAAATCAGAGGGTCGTCTGCTTCTGCCTGTAACTCGGCCGGCGTCCTTCCAGGTTCCGCAGGCTCGCCGCCCCGGGCACGGGCCCATCTATCCCAAGCCATCATGAGCAGCGGCATAACCGCCAGCCAGCCCCAGTAAAACCAGTGCGGCATTACAAATCCGAAGCCTTCTAGGTCAGACATGTTGTTACTACCTCAGCCACAAAACAGGGAAGGTGGGGCGCCTCTTTCCGGAGCAGTCCAACCCTCCCCCCTGTGTTTTTATTGTTGTAGATAACGCAGGCTTACTTGCCTTCTACGCCCTCAAGATCCGCTTCAGTCACATAACCAACGGTATCGTTCATCATGTACTCAAGCTGCATATCAAATATGGCGCGTGCATCTTCATCCTTGTTAGCCCACTTGTACCAAATGGGAATAGCCTTACGGCGGAACTCTGCAAGATCAGCCTGGCTAAGCCGGGTGACCGTATCGCCGTCTGCCTTGAACTTTTCCATGGCTTCGATGTTGCGTTTCTGAATGGTGAGATAGTGGCGCTGGGAGTAATTGCGAACTTCCTCTTCCACCAGCGCTTGCAGCTTCGGATCTAGATTGTTCCAATTTCGTAGGTTGACGGTAAGATCCATCAGATCCACGGGTTGGTATATAGACATAACACCAGGAGGCCCGAACATGATGTAGTCGGTCACCTGAGAAAAGCCCAATTCGTAGTTCACCGCAGGGCCAACATAGTCCGCCGCGTCAATAGTGCCCTTCTCCAAAGCAGGAAAAATATCAGAGCCTGGCAAGCTTACGGTCGAAACACCAAACTGCTGGAATACTTCAGCCACCATGCCACCAGGCACACGCATCTTCATGCCTTTAAGGTCGTCTAGACTGTTAACCGGTTTTTTGGAGTGAATGATGTTGGCATCGTGCTGAATTGGCCCAACATAAAACAAACCGTATTTTTTATAGATTTCCCGGGTTTTCTCCAACATTCCCAATGAGTAAAACATCGTATCCCACTGATGCGGCTGATCTGGACCAGCGGGGTAGGAAGACAAAAAGACCGATGCGGGAATCTTGCCAGACCAGTACAAGGTGAATGGGTTCATACCCTGCAATACACCATTGCGCACAGCCTCAAACAGCGCATTATTATCTGCAGCAACGGCCTTGGCGGGAAAAGGTTTAAAAATAAGCTCTCCGCCACTTTTTTCCTTGATGCCCTCGCACCATTCTTCAAACAGATCATATCCGACGGTACCGGCATCCCAAACTGATTGAATTTTCCACGTGGTTGCAGCATAAGCCTGGCCTGCCCCCATCATCAGAGCACCAGCGAGAGCGGTACCAAGAGCTGCAGTTTTGAGAAAGCGCCTACGCGGCGGGGCAATGTCGGCTTCGCAATTATTTGAGGTGGTCTTGCTCGATTTCATGGAAACGTCTCCGTTGAAATTGTTTTTATAGAGGTCAGAGCAACACCGGCATAATGCCCGGCATCAGTATGGATAGTCGTAGTCGCCCCTGGTTTAGTCCAGCGGCCAGAACACTGGTCAGACCAGTTTTTAAATTCAGGAAAATGGACGAATTCACCCGAATCAGCCATATTCAAGGGGCTTGCACGCAATTAACAATGAAGTCTGAATAACAACAATGACAAAAGTCACTGGTCAGACCAGTGAACACACAGGCAACCTGATGGCTATTTCACAGGAAATTTCCTACCGACTAGAGAGACTGATTCTCGACGGTGGGCTGGCTCCGGAGCAAAAAATCCCTTCAGAACGGCAACTTGCTGCACGCCTGCGGGTATCGAGATCGGTTATCCGCGAAGCACTTCACGAGTTACAAGGGCGGGGCGTCATTGAAACCCACCATGGCAAGGGCTCGTTTGTTTCAACCATGGTGCCCGGCTCTGGCGATCTTAGTTCTCAGGGGCCCTTGATGCATCTGTTTGAAGGTCACCCGAGAACACTGTACGACTTGCTGGAGGTGCGAGAGCAACTGGAGGGACAGGCTGCTTATCTAGCCGCGCAACGGGCAACCAGCCTGGATCGCCACCGTATTACCAAAGCTTTCCGAGACCTGGAAGAAACAGATCCATTAAGCAACGCCCGGCCGGACCATGGTTTTCACCAAGCCATTGTGGAAGCCTCCCACAATCCAATCTTGGTTCACTTGCTCAACAACCTGAAAAACATGATGCTGATGACCGTGCAGGCATCGGTTGCCAACCTCAACCCCCGCGCGGAGATGCGCAAAAAAATAGTCCTTCAACATCGCCAACTATACGAAGCCATTATTTCTGGCAGGCCGGCCAGTGCCCAGAAGGTTGCGATGGCCCACGTACGCTTCGTGAGCAAAGCCATGCGTGACATGGAGCAGGAAGGCAGTACGCTGATCCGTATCCCGATTGAGCAAGAAGGCCCGGGCAGCCATCATCGTGCGCACCGTTGAAACCTGCAAAATACTTGCATTGAACACTCAGTGCGCCACAATAAGTCGCGGGCATCGTCGCTGAAAAACCGTCAAACTGTGTATGAAAGGTATTGATTTCCACCTCCACAGTCAGTAAAACAAGCGCCTTTGAATTATAGCTTCAGGAGCCACCCCATGGCGGACCACGCGCCTTTGATCTGCAGGGACATTCACAAAACCTTCGCCCAGCTTGAGGTGCTCAAAGGCATCTCACTGGAGACCCAAAAAGGCGATGTGGTTTCCCTGATCGGTAGCTCCGGCTCTGGTAAAAGCACCTTCTTGCGCTGCATTAACTTGCTGGAAACACCCACCTCCGGTGACATCATTGTTCACGGCGACCCTATTCGGTTTACCAACAATCGAAAAGGCGAGCGTATTCCCGCGGATAACAAGCAAGTAGAATTGATCCGCGCCAAGCTTTCCATGGTGTTCCAGAGCTTTAACTTGTGGTCACACATGACGGTGCTAGAGAACATTATTGAAGCGCCAATCAACGTACTCAAGGTTCCCAAAAAGGAAGCCATTGAGCGCGCAGAGGGCTACCTGAACAAGGTGGGCATCTACGAACGCAAAGATTATTATCCAGCCCAGATGTCCGGCGGACAGCAGCAGCGCGCAGCCATTGCACGGGCACTGGCCATGGAGCCAGAAGTGATGTTGTTTGATGAGCCAACCTCTGCGCTGGACCCAGAGCTGGTTGGAGAAGTACTGAAAGTGATGCAGAGCCTGGCCGAGGAAGGCCGCACCATGATCGTCGTGACACACGAAATGGCGTTTGCCAAGGATGTGTCGTCTCAGGTGTTGTTTTTGCACCAAGGCGTCATCGAAGAACAGGGCACACCCGCGAAGGTATTTGATAATCCTGATTCGGAACGCATGAGGCAGTTTCTGGCTCCCAAGTTCTGACATGCAGTGCTATCGTGACTATTGCTATAAGTGAAACTGCTAGACGTACAACGTCCACAAAAATAACGCCCACGAGGCGATCTACTGGAGAAGTGACACATGAAAAAAATGATGATTGCAGCAAGTTGCGCCTTGGCAATGATGGCCAGTGGTGTTCAAGCAGACGAGCGTGATCTGCGCATTGCTTTTGACGTGCCTTATGAGCCGTTTGAGTACAAAGATGAGAACGGTGACCTGACCGGTTTTGAAGTAGACCTAGCCGCGGCTATGTGTGAAGAAATGCAGGCGAACTGCGAGTTTGTCATTCAGGCATGGGACGGAATGATCCCTGGCCTGGTGGCCCGCAAATTCGACCTAATCATGTCTTCCATGTCCATCACCGAGGAGCGTGCAAAGCGGGTTCTGTTTTCTGAGCCATACTACATTACGCCGGGTGGCTGGTTTGGCCCGAACGACTTCGATACCGACGTAACCGATATGGATGCCATGAAGGGCAAAACCGTGGGCGTTCAACGTGGCACCACTATGGATACCTTCGTAACCGAGGAAATGGGTAACATTGTAACCATCAAACGTTACACCACAGCCGACGACATGGTTCTGGACCTCGAAGGCCAGCGCCTGGATGTGGTATTTGTGGACTACCCTGTAGGCGAGCAGACAGTTCTGTCGAAAGACGGCTTCAAAGAAGTTGGCGAATCGGTCAAGCTGGGTGAAGGCGTTGCTGTTGCCATGCGTAAGCGTGACAAAGCCGTTGCGGAAGAAGTAAACGCAGCTCTTCGCACCATCAAGGAAGACGGCACCTACGAAACCATCATGAAGAAGTACTTCACATACGACGTGAAGATCTGACAATACCAGCCTCAGAGGTAGCCTGAACGGCTACCTCTGATCAACGGAAACTTCCATGATTGATTTGAAAGGCTATGGTCCGGAACTGCTGAGCGGAGCAGTTGTTACCATAGAGCTTGCCTTCCTGTCTCTTGCCGTCGCACTAGCTCTCGGGCTGATTGGTGCGGCTGCTAAACTGTCAAATAGCCGTGTAGCTGTTGGCGTTGCCACCACCTATACCACCTTGATTCGCGGTGTCCCCGACCTGGTAATGATGCTGCTGTTCTATTATGGCGGCCAGGTGGGCGTAAATATGCTCTCTGACTATATTTGGGATACCTACGAAGTCGACTTTTTCTTTCAATTTGATCCGTTCATTTCCGGTGTTGCAACGATCGGGCTGATTTTTGGCGCCTACATGACGGAAACCTTCCGCGGTGCGTTTCTGGCGGTTGAAACTGGGCAGATTGAAGCGGCACGCGCCTATGGATTCAGCAACTGGCACACCTTCCGCCGGGTGATGGTTCCACAAATGCTGCGTCATGCCATTCCACTTTTTTATTCCGGTGGCGTTTGTGTATCTCGCCCTTACAGCAGGCTCGGAGCTTTTCATCAAGTGGCTCGATAAACGAGCTAACGCCGGCGTGATTCAGGAGAGTTGATAATGCCACCCGACTTTATCGCCGCCTGGCTTAACAAGAACGAAATTTTTACAGCCATGACCATCATGGAATACTGGGACGGGATGGTTACAACCGTTCAGCTGGTATTTCTTTGCCTGATTATCGGGCTTGTATGTGCGGTTCCTTTAGCCATTTTGCGCACGGTTAAGAATCCGTTTGTATCCGGCCCAGTGTGGATTTACACCTATCTGTTCCGCGGCACGCCGCTGCTGATTCAGCTGTATATTATTTACTATGGCGTGGCGCAGATTCCCGGTATTCAGGAAACATTTTGGTGGGCGATCTTCCGGGAGCCTTTCTACCCAGCCCTGCTGGCATTTACGCTGAATACGTGCGCCTACACTACGGAGATTATTCGCGGGTCGATTATCTCCACGCCCCACGGGGAGATTGAGGCGGCGAAGGCTTACGGTATGAGCTGGTTTTTGCGGATGCGGCGCATTGTACTTCCAAGCGCAGCCCGGCGAGCGGTTCAGGCCTACTCCAATGAGGTTATTTTCATGCTGCATTCGAGCGCGATTGCGAGTGTGGTAACCATTGTGGATTTAACGGGTGCGGCTCGGAATATTTACTCGCGGTTTTATGCGCCGTTTGATGCGTTTATCTTTGTGGCGCTTTGCTACATGGCATTAACATTCACCATGGTGTTTGCGTTCCGCAAACTCGAAAATCATTTGTTGAGGCATCAGCGGCCTATTGGTTCCTGAGCCATTCGGGGATTCTATGGCTGCTTACCAAGATCTTTTTGAATCCAGTCTTGATTGGCTTTCACACACGCTTGCCACCCCCTCTGAACATCTTTCCAGCGCTAAGATCATTCTCTCAGATGGAACCTGCGTAAGCCGGGAAAGCGTCGGTGTTTTACGCTGCACTCCACCAGTCGAGCGCACCAATCCGAATCAGGAAGCGTTAATCGTATCCGCCGGCATTCATGGCAATGAAACCGCACCCATTGAAGTTTTAAACGCCCTTGTTAACGAGCTGTTGAACGGCGAATGGCAGTTGGCTTGTCCGCTGCTTCTGATTCTGGGGAACCCACCTGCCATGGCGGCTGGAGAGCGGTTTTTGGAGGCGAATCTGAACCGGTTATTTAGCGGGGCTCACGGTAGGTCCGAGTATGCCGGGTTGCCAGAAGCCTCGCGGGCGCGGTTTCTAGAGGATGCGTGTCGTGAGTTTGCCAAGACACACCCGCAGGCTTTGTCCCATTACGACTTACATACAGCCATAAGGCCGTCTCAGCGGGAGAAGTTTGCGCTTTACCCGTTTGTTGGGGGCTGGCCGGTGCCCGAAGTACAGAGTGACTTTTTACTGGAGGCGGAGGTGGAAACCTTGCTGCTGCAGCACAAGTCGGGCACAACGTTTTCGTCGTTTTCATCCTCTGCGCTGGGTGCTGAAAGCTTTACAGTGGAGTTAGGTAAAGTAAAGCCGTTTGGCGAGAATGATCTGACGCGCTTTGAAGGGGTTAAACGGGCACTTCGGCGTCGGTTTTGTGGTGAGGCTGCGCCAGTAAAAAAACCAACATTTAACCAACTCACGGTATTTGAGGTAGTGCATGAAATTCTGAATACCGGAAAGAATTTCCAGTTTCATATTCCGGATGATGTGGCTAACTTTACCGAGTACCCCCCAGGCACCATCATCTGGAAGGATGACGATACCTGTTATCGGGTAGAGCATTCACCTCAGGCGATTGTATTTCCCAACCGGGATGTGCCGGTCGGCCAGCGGGTAGGCTTGATGATCAAGCCCCAGTGAACAGGCAGAACGATTCACCTTTAGGCCGGTGCGTTCTCTGGCTCTGCAACCCGCGTTTTAATCACCTGTGTACACACCGCCGGTATCACCAGCAGGGTTAATACGGTTGAAGCCAGTAACCCAGAGATAATCGCCCAGGCCATGGGTGGCCAAAGTGTGGAACTGGAAAATGCCAACGGCAGCAAGCCGGCCACGGTGGTCGCCGTGGTTAGCAGGATGGGCCGTGTTCGTTGCACTACGGCTTTGCGCATGGCTTCGTGGATGCTCTCACCGCTTTCCAGTTCTCTGTCCATCACGTCCAGCAACACAATGGCGTTGTTCACCACGATACCCACCAGTGCGATCACACCAAGCAGCGATTGGAACCCAAAGGGCGAGCCCGAAAGTACCAGGCCTGGAAAAATGCCCACGGTCGCCAAAGGTACAGTCAGAAGAATAATGCCCACACGCCGGAATGAGTTGAACTGCAGAAGCAGAAAGAAGAGCAACAATAAAATGCCGATGGGTGCAGCTGTTAACAGAGCCCCGTTGGCATCACCCGAACCTTCCGCGTCTCCGCCCATCTCCAAGCGAGTGCCTTCAGGCAGCGGATTTTCTTCCAAGGCGTTCTTCAGTCCATCCAATGCCTGGCTGAAGCTATAGCCCGTCAGCAGGTTGGCAGTAACCGTGTTAAGCCGAGTACCGTTACGCAAATAGCGTGCTGCTGGTTCCCAAGTGGTCTCTAAACTGGCAACCGCAGACAGCGGAACAGCTTGGCCTAGGTTATTATAGATATTGACCGAGAGCAGGCGTTCCAATGGCAGTGATGTACCTTCCTGCGAGCGGAGTACCAGCGGAATCGGGTCTTTCTCCTGACGGTAACGCTCGGCAACCACACCAAAGCTTTGGCCATAAAGACTCTGAGCCACATCGGCTCGGTTAAGCCCGTAGCGCGCAGCGGTAGCGTCGTCTACGTTAATAGCAATACTGGGCACGCCGATATCCAAATCGTGTCGGACATCCACAGTACCCTTCACCCCACGCAGCGCGACGAAAAGCTGCTCTGCAGCATGGGTACGAGCCTGATCGTCGGCGTTGTACACGCGCACCTCTACCGGGGCAATCCTTGGTGGCCCCTGCCCGAGAACACCCACACTTACGTCTAGCTCCGGCATCTGTTCGTTCACATGGGCACGAATCCAGCGGATCATGTCAGTGGTGTGCTCAAGCGTTGGTGTGGTTACCACGAGCCGACCGCGGTTCGGCGCTTGGGGCGCACGCTGGAGGTTGTAGTAAAACGCGGGGCCGGTAAAGCCGACAAACCTGTGAACTTCAAGTGCGTCGGCCTGTGTACGTATGGCCTGCTCCAGATTGGCAGCGGCTTCAGCGGTACGCACCTGATCAGTACCTTCCGGCATGAAAATCTCCACAATAACCTGTGGGCGATCGGCATTGGGAAAGAACTGCTGCGCCATAAACGGTGTCATCGCCAAGCTGATGACAACCAGCAAGACACCGGCCGCGATCAAGCGGCGAGGATGACGATAAACCAGCCCCCCAAGAAACCGCGCCAAGCCAATCAGCCGATCGGCTTCTGCATTGCGGCGAGGCTTGAGGAAGCGAGCGGCTAAAAGAGGCACTACGGAGATCGCAAGCAAATAGCTTACGGACAGGGTAAGCATGATCATCACCGGCACGCCCCGGGTAAAGTCTGCTGCGCCACCTTTGGCAAGCAGCATGGGAGCAAAGGCAGCAAGCGTAGTACCGGTGGATGCGCCGAGCGGCCCGGCAAGTTCGCCGACGGCTTTGCGTAGGGCATCCATGCGGCGCATGCCTTCATCCAAATGCCCCTGAATGTTTTCGACAATCACAATGGCGTTGTCGATCAGAATGCCCAAGGATATCACCATTCCGATCACTGCAATCTGGTGCAAAACGCCACCGCCAAGGTCGTAAAGCCCCACGCTAATCAGTGCCACCATGGGCAGAATGGAGGCCACCAGCAAACCCATTCGGATGCCCATGCCGGTGAACACCACGGCCACGATGATCAAAACAGACAACACCAAGCTCCAGGCTAGATTGTCCAAACGGTCGGAGACTTTATCTGGCTGAAAGAACATTTCACGGATTTCGTAAGGCGAAAAGTCAGAGCGAATCTGGGCAACTCGCTCACGCACTCGCTCACCAAAGCGAATCGCATCGGTGGTGCCCTCTTCCATAATCAGCGATACCAACACAACCCGCTCGCCATCAAACCAAGTTTCGGGCTGTCGCGGTTCTGCTGGGCCGCGCCACACATCCGCAGCGGCTGCCAGCGGAACTTGGGAGCCATCAGGAAGTTCAATTGGGGTGGCACGAATGGCATCAATATCGGTGAATTCAGTATTAGGAAGCACTGATAGCCGGCGGCCATCTACAACCACAAAGCCGCCGGGTGTGGTCTGATTACGCTGGGCCAGGGTTTCCAGAATGCGCGCCGGTGAGATACCCAGCCGATAAAGAGCAGCGTCGTCTAGCGCAAGCGTAATCTGTTCATCAGCATCCCCTTCCAACTCGATACGGGAAACACCGGTAAGATTGGAAAGGTTCTGTTTGAGCCGTTCGGCCACATCCGACAGTTCACTGACCGAAGGCGCGCCACCAATCGCTAACACAATGGCAGGATTATCGATCAACCGGTCATCCAGAACCATCCGGCCGACATCGTCTGGGAAATCTTGCTTTGCCCGCTCCATCGCCTGGCGAATTCTGTCCCAGGCTGGATCTGTATCGTATATATCGTCATTGAGGCGCAGCCGTACAAGCGCTACGCCAGTGCGAGCTGTGCTCTGGGAAAAGTCCACCTCTTCCACTTGGCGCAATTCGTCTGTCAAAGGTCGGAGTACTAACCGCTCTACGGCGTCGGCGCTAGCCCCGGGATAGCTTACCGAAACCAGACCGGCCCGGTATGGAAACGAAGGATCTTCCTGGCGCGGCATGGTGCTGTACGCCGCGATACCCAGCAAGCAAAGCATGGTAACCACCATGCCCAATAAACGTTGGAAGTTGAGCAGCCGGCGCGTCATTAGCGCACCTCCACGGCATCACCGTCTGCCAGGCGGGTGGTGCCTGCATAGACCACTTGGTCACCTGGCTCCAGCTCACCCGTGCGCACGACAACTCGCTCACCGACTACCCGCTCAACGCTTATGGGCACTCGCTTGGCCACGCCATCGCGCACCCGGAACACGGTCATGCCGTCGGCGCTACGAATGACCGATAGAAGCGGAACCGTGATTGCGGAGTCTCGACGCGGCGCAATGCCGACTTCAACCGGCTCGCCAGTATCCAGGGTGTCGATCGGCAAGCTTACTAAAACTGGGTGCAGCTCGCCGCGAATGGCTCCTGCCTGGGCGATCTCAACGACAGACCCGGTAACCGGAACCTCGCCCCGATCGTGCACAGACCAAACCGGCAGCTCCTGATCCAGAGCAACGTGAGCCAGCAAATAAGCCGGCACCCGAACTTCCACTTCCTTACCTTCGGGTGAGGACAAACGCATGACCGGCTGGCCAGCCGCTACAAACTCATCTTTCTCAACCAGAAGCGCTTCCACCCGCCCGGCAAACGGCGCTCGCAAGGTGCTCTCTTGCAGAAGCTGAGTGGCCTCAGCCAACGAGGCTTGGGCTGTGGCAACGCTGGCTTTTAGAGAGTCGCGGTTGGCAGCAATCTGCTCCAGGTTTTGTTCAGAAACCACACCGCGCTTGTGCAACCTGCTGGAGCGCTCCCACTCCCGCTTAGCTTGATCGTAACGGGTATTCAATTCGTCCAGTTTGGCGTTGGCCGAATCCCGGGCTGGCTTCAGTGCCGGGTTGTAGGCGCGAGCGAGTACATCACCCGCAGCAACGGTTTGACCCAGCTCTACCGCTCGTTCTTTCAGAGTACCGCTCACCTGAAACGTTAATGTAGCCCTTTGGGTTGACCGCACAATGCCCGAAAATCGCAGGGTTATTTCCTGAGCCTGCCCCCCGGTCACTTCAGAAACACGCACAGAAACTACATGACCGGTAGATGCTTGCGGCCCATCATCAGCCATGCAGCCAGAAAGAAAAAAGCCGAAAGTAGCCAATAAAATGAGGGCAACGGGGGTGCGGAATGGCGTCATAAGGTGTCCTTTCATCCATGCTCATGTCGTTGTCGATACCGCTCCCTGCGGAAATCTGGTTTGTGTATGTCGACATAATGTCATTCTTTGACATTATGTCAATAATAAGCTTTCATCCTCCCATTGATAACTGCAGCCACAAGATTAAACTTGCTTGCGCAAGCCCTTAACGAGAAAGCCAGATGAGTGAACCGTTGAAAACACGCCGCGAGCGAGAAAAACAGGCCCGTTACGACGCCATCCTGGACGCCGCAGAGCGGGTCTTCTCCGAGAAGGGGTACGAACGCACCTCCATGGACGATATCGCGCGCACGGCCAGCCTGAGCAGAGCGTTGCTGTATGTGTACTTCAAGGATAAAGCCGCTATTCAGCGAGGCATTATGCTGAGGGCTGGCCAGAGTTTGTCGAAGCGTTTCCGGGCAGCTAGGCAAACGGCCGACACAGGGCTGGAACAGATACGAGCCATGGGCGAGTCCTATTACCGGTTCTATTTGGATGAGCAGGACTACTTCTCAGCGCTCACAAAGGCCTCAACCGCCATGGCAGAAGCCGACGAAACTCAGGCTTTGGAGATGCTGTGTTCAAAATCAGAATTGATGGGATTGATGACCGAAGCCATCGAGCTTGGGCTTGAAGACGGCACCCTGAGCCGCCAGCGCATAAAAAACCCAGAGCAGACGGCTCTTTATCTGCGTGGTGCCCTGCATGGAACTATCTTGCTATGCCAATCGGAAATGAGCGAGAGCGGCGGCAGGTTCCCGGCTGGGAGTCTCATTCAACACACCATGGACATGCTAACCTCTTCGATTGCCGCCTCATAGGGCGGCTCTGAATAGCTCCGCTAAAAAGAACCTAAATCTGGAAGTCGTAAATCGATCCTAACCCCAGAATGCCGGTTAGCTCATCCAGTGCTTTGCGCACCTCTTCCAGCAGCATCGGATCGGCCAGATCTTCCCGCGCAAGCTGGTCACGGTAATGGGCTTCAACCCAACTGGTCAGGCGCTCGTATAGCTTATCCGTAAGAATCACACCGCGATGCATGGCCTGCAACTCGTCGTCGTTCAGAACCACTCGCAAGCGCAAGCACGCAGGGCCACCGCCGTTGCGCATGGATTGTTTTACATCAAACACTTCAACCGCCGTAATAGGCCCGCCCGCAGCAAGCAGCTTATCCAGATACCGACTAACCGTTGCCACTTCCCTGCACTCTCCCGGAACCGCCAGCAGCATGCCATCAGGCGTGTTCAACAATTGGCTGTTAAACAAATACGAGGCTACGGCATCCTCCAACTGCAGCTCTGCACTGCTTACCCGAATGGCCTCTAGCTCAGCTCCGGTTAGGCGTGCACGAATATCTGACAACACTTGTTCTTCATTCAAAAACGCCATGTCGTGATAGAACAGCGTATTACCGTTACCCACGGCAATAACATCGTTATGAAACACACCCGCATCAATGGCTGCCGGGTTCTGCTGGGCAAACACCAGATTCTCATTTTTCAACCCATGCAGACGCGCGATAGCCTGGGAGGCTTCTAGAGTCTGCCGGGCCGGGTACCTTTTCGGGGCCGGCGCCTGCTCGTTGAATGCTGCCTGACCATACACAAACAGCTCTACGCCAGGCTCGCCGTAACGGCCACAAAGCCGGGTGTGGTTAGCCGCGCCTTCATCACCAAAATGGCTGACCGAAGGCAGGGCTGGGTGGTGAGCAAAATACCCATCGTCTGCAAAGATGGACTTCAGGGAACGGCCGGTTACCGAATGCTCAATGGACCGGTGGAACTTGGCGCTCAGGTTGGCAGGCGTGAAGTGCACTCTATGGTCGGCAGTGTCAGCACTGGGTGACACAGTGGCGGCATTGGCTGTCCACATGGACGAGGCTGACGACACCGCCGCCAGAATCGACGGACTGGATTTAGCAGCCTGCGCCAAAACCTGCGCATCCGTACCACTAAACCCGAGCGCTTTTAGGGATGGGATGTGGGGGCGCTCGTGGGGTGGCAGTACACCCTGAACATACCCCCGATCGGCCAAGCGCTTCATTTTTTTCAGCCCCTGAAGCGCAGCCTCTCGGGGATTGGACACCGCATTCACATTGGATTTCGACGCCACATTGCCCCAAGACAAGCCGGCGTAATTGTGGGTGGGGCCAACCAAACCATCAAAATTTGCTTCTACCGCATGCTTTACCATCTCTTTGGGTTCCGTGCGTCTGGATTCAAAAATTAGGGCTTAGAAACAGGCCTCAGGAATCGAAGTTCAGGCCCGGCGCCAAGCTTTCGGGCATCTCGCTTTTGCCAGACTCAAGAGAAGCCATGGGCCATGCACAGTAGTCTGCCGCGTAGTAAGCACTGGCCCGGTGATTACCACTGGCCCCCACACCACCAAAGGGCGCTGCGCTGCTCGCCCCTGTCAGCGGGCGGTTCCAGTTCACAATACCCGCCCTTGCCTCTTCCAGTAATCGCTCATAGAGCTTTCGGTCGTCGGAAAGCAGGCCTGCAGAAAGCCCGTAACGGGTGTTGTTGGCCAATTCCAGCGCCTCGTCAAAACTTTTATAACGATAAACCATGAGCAACGGCCCGAAGAACTCTTCGTCTGGCAACTCCAGCCCCGTTACATCCATAATACCTGGAGAGAGGAGGCCGGTGTCCGGCTTGATCTGTTTCATTTCCAACAGAGAGGTCGCGCCCTTCTCCAGCATGTCCGCCTGGGCAGCCAGAAGCTTTTCCGCCGCTTGTGCAGAAATCACTGAACCCATAAATGGTTGGGGTTTGGCATCAAACTCTCCCACCTGAATGCGGGCAGACACAGCGACTAAACGATCCAAAAACTCATCGCCTTTTGTGCCTTTGGGAACCAGCAAACGCCGGGCGCAAGTGCAGCGCTGGCCTGCCGACAGAAACGCAGATTGCAGAGCATGGTGCACCGCACCGTCAACATCCGAAATATCCTGAACAATCAGTGGGTTATTCCCACCCATTTCCAATGCTAGAATTTTCTCTGGCTGGCCACCAAGCTGCTCGTGCAACAAATGGCCAACGGTTGAGCTGCCAGTAAAGAACAGACCATCAACCATTGGGTGACCGGCCAGTGCTTTACCAGTGTCGGATGCACCCTGAACCAGATTGATCACGCCATCCGGTAAACCGGCCTTTTCCCAGAGTTTAACGGTGAGTTCTGCCACGCCGGGGGTCAGTTCACTGGGCTTGAAGACAACCGTATTACCCGCCAGCAAAGCCGGCACAATATGGCCATTCGGGAGATGGCCGGGAAAGTTATAAGGGCCAAACACGGCAACAACGCCGTGGGGGCGATGACGAAGCACTGCTTGGCCGCCAGCCACATCGGTTTCGAAACGGCCGGTACGATCGTTGTAGGCTTTCACAGAGATTCCGATCTTACCGACCATGGCAGCCGCTTCTGTGCGCGACTCCCACAAGGGCTTACCAGTCTCCAAACCAATCTGGTGGGCAAGCTCATCCTTGTTGGTTTCCAGCAGATCACCAAAAGCCTCAACCACGGCCAGACGCTCTGCAAAACTCTTGCGCCGCCATTTCAAAAACGCTTCCCGGGCGCCACGTACGGCCGCATCAACATCGGCCAGACTGGCGCCTGTGCCGTCCCATACAGTATCGCCGGTAACGGGCTGAACCGACTCAAACGCTTCGCCGTGGCCCTGAAGCCAAAGCCCGCCGATAAACAGTTCACCTGTCAGGTTTGCCATATCACCAAATCTCCCGTTACTGAAATTGTGCGGATTTCAGCCTGCCGCTTTTACCGCTGTCTTTGCCTTGTCTTTCAGAGGCGCTATCCGTACCGGGTCGCCCGATTCAATCTGTAACGCTTCTGCCACTGATGGGGGCAAGCTAATTGTATCTATACCAATACAACCGGCTGGCACCGTTGTAACCCGGAAATTACGGAACGACCGATTCGACACCATCACCCGTTCTGCAGCCGGCACATCAAGGTTAACGTTTTTGCGGCTCACCATGGCATAGCGATTAATACTGTCGCGAACCGTGCGAATGGTGTGCACAAACGCCTCAACCACCGGCCCACCGTCAAAGATATCCACCATGCCATTAAAGTTGAATCCTTCGGCCTGCAGCATCTTTAGCGCGGGCGCCGTATTACCGTGAACACGGCCGATAACGGCCCGCGCGGATTCCGGTAGCATAGGCAAATAAATAGGGTATTTGGGCATCAGCTCCGCAATAAAGGCCTTATTTCCAAGCCCGGACAGCATATCTGCTTCCGTAAATTTCATATCAAAAAACTTGCTGCCCAACGCATCCCACAATGGGCTCAGGCCCTGCTCATCAGACACGCCCCGCATTTCCGCAAACACCTTTTCGGAGAAGTGCTTACGGAACTCATCCAGATACATAAAGCGGCTGCGCGAAAGAAGCAAACCGTTACCGCCTCCGTGGTAATCCTCCGAAAGCAGGAGCGAGCATATTTCGCTGGTATCTGTCATATCGTTTGAAAGGTGCAACGTAGGCGTACGCACATGAACGCCCAATTCTTTGGAAGCGTTTACCGTGACACTGAGCCGGTAATTGTAGAACACTTCATCCAAACCAACCCTTGCCTGAATGCCACTGATGCCCACAGCCTTTCCGGCTTCCGTATCTTCCAGGGCGAACAGATACAAACCTGCCTCTGGCGCGCAGCGCTGGTTAAAGGTTTCCTGGGCGAGGTTAATCTTGCGCTGCAACACGTCTCGATCAGCGGGCAATGTAGTTAGCCCCTTACCGGCGTTCTGCGCCATGGCGTACAGATCTTCGAGATCTTCCTGCTGAAGCGGACGAATCACTAGCATGGCGCCACCCTCACTTCATCACCAGCTGTTTTGCCCAGCACTTCCCAGGTACCCACAGGCACCTTTAGGGTCCCCTCCAGAGTGTCGGCTGCTTTAGCCAGTGTGCAGCGGAACTGGGCGCCCTCTCCTGCTGAAATCAGGCAGGTTTCGCTGCCCTGTGTATGGGTGCCGTGCAAGGCTTTTGCCTGGCTGGTAACCAACGTATGCAAGGCATCAGTACGTGCCTCAAGCACCGGGCCACCGTCAAAAATATCCAGATAATTGCCCGCTTGAAACCCTTCCCGCTGCAGCAGTTCAAGATTTGGCCGAGTCAGCTCATGGGCCTGGCCAAGTGCAACCTGGGCCGGCTCTGAGAGCAAGGTGACATAAACAGGGTTGGGCGGCATGAGTTCGGCAATAAAGGTTTTGCTGAGCATGCCGGAGTACTGGTCGGCGGTTTCAAAATCCATATCAAAAAAATGACGTCCCAAACTGTCCCAGAAAGGCACACGGCCATCAGTAAGCTGGACGCCTTGAATCTCCACTGCAATGCGCTGAGCGAACCAATCACGGTGGCTTGCAATAAACAGTAATCTGGCTCGGGATAACAACTCAAATGCTTCGGTGTTACGCAGTTCGGGCGTAATGGTGAACGAACACAGTAGTGTGTGACCAGTCAGGCTATGGCTAGGATAGAGCACATCAACCCGGCTGGAGATGCCCAGTTCGTGGGAGGCATGGATAAGCGCATCGCGACGATAGTTATAAAACGGCTGACCGTTACCGGCGCAGGCATCAATGCCCGCAGTGCCGTGAACCCTGCCCGTATTTGCCTCTTCCAGTACAAACAAAAACCTTGGCGGCAAACCACTGGCGGCGCTGGTGCCTGCCAGCGAGGCAAGGGAGTGATTTATTTTTTCCGCAAGGGCTTGGCGCTGTTTCGGCAGCGCGGATGATAGGCGGGCTGTTGCTGAACCGGCAGCGCCCGCTATCTCTAGTATCTGACTCAGATCATCCGGCAAGGCCGGACGTACCAGCCACATAAATACTCCTAAGCAGTCAATCTTTTTACCGCTGCTTCAAAGCGCCCAAGCGCTTCTTCAATGTCAGTATCGGGAATAATCAACGAAGGCGCTAAACGAACCACATTAGCGCCGGCTACCAAAACCATTACGCCTTCATCTAAACCTGCGTTCAGGAATTCCTTGGCTTTACCCTGCCATTTTTCTGTCAGTACGCAGCCCAGCAGAAGACCTGGGCCGCGAACCTCGCTGAATACATCGTAGCGCTCGCCAATATCCATCATGCCGCTGCGCAACTGATCAGAACGGGCCTTCACGCCTTTGAGGATGTCTGGCTGGCTAATGGTATCAATTACCTTTTGAGCCACCGCACAAGCCAGTGCATTACCACCATACGTGCTGCCGTGGGTGCCCACGCCAAGGCTACCAGCCACCTTTGCAGTGGTCAGCATAGCAGCAACCGGAAAGCCCCCACCCAAGCCTTTAGCACTGGTAAGTATATCTGGCACCACATCGTACATTTCGTACGCATAAAGGTGGCCGGTGCGGCCCACACCAGACTGAACTTCATCAAACACCAGCAACGCATCGTTGTCATCACAAAGTTGACGCAAGCCTTTCAAAAAATCCGGGTCTGCCGGTACCACGCCGCTCTCGCCCTGAATGGGCTCCACTACAACCGCGCAGGTCTTTTCTTTGGAGATCAGCTTTTTCACTGATTCCAAATCGTTGAAATCCGCGTGATGAATACCGCCCGGCGCTGGCTCAAACCCTTCAAGGTATTTGGGCTGGCCACCCACGCTCACGGTAAAAAGAGTGCGACCATGAAATGCATTTTTGAAGGAGATAATCTCGTGCTTCTGAGGCCCTGTGTGCTCCCAGCTATACCTGCGCGCCAGCTTAAAGGCGGCTTCGTTTGCCTCACCACCGGAGTTGGCAAAAAACACCCGCTCAGCAAAGGTTAGATCGCACAGTGTTTTCGCCAACCGCAAAGCCGGCTCGTTGGTCATCACGTTGGACAGGTGCCAGATTTTGCCCGCCTGCTCCTGCAGTGCACCAATCAGCCCAGGGTGTGAATGCCCCAGGCAACTCACCGCAATGCCGCCCTGCAAATCGATAAACTCCCGGCCATCCTGATCCCAAATGCGAGAACCCTCGCCTCGCACCGGAATAATGGAACCGGGGGCGTAGTTGGGTACCATCACGTTATCAAACAGTTCGCGGCTGACAGGTTCTTTGTTCATAGATCTCTCTCAGGAAAGCAGTTAAGCCAATAAAATAGTTAAGCTATCGGCACGGGCCAATACATAGCAATACTGTTTAATGATACGCCACAAATAAACAGAAGCACATCCACCCCGCCAGCGCCCTTCTTTGCGGCCACCAGAGCGTAAACGGAGCGAGAACCTTTTTTTCGGGGAATGAATTCATGTTAATCCCCTTAAATATGTGCAGACGCATGTATCAAAACAAAATCCTTCGCTAGACCTTGGTCTAAATACTTTGCAAATTTATTTGAATTGTCATGAAAGGGTAACTATCGTGGAGCTGGGTCCTACAAAAATAATTTGTCCAATGTGTGGAGACAACAACAATGCAAAGCAACAAATTGAGAATGGCCATTCGTGCGACGGCGGC